>JAURMN010000143.1 GCA_030830725.1 Balneolales bacterium
GTCTGCACGAAAATCCACTACCCCTAAAAGACTTGTTTTAAAAGTGACGCTTGAAAGCGCCGAAAGCGGCAGAATTCCCTCGTAAAGAAGCCCAAATTCGCGTCTTTCAAATTCATAGTATCCTTCATTCCAGCGCACAGGATCAAATCCGGTGGAATTCCCCATGCCAAAATAGGATTCCCCCTGAAATCGCTCTGCATATAGCGTCACCACAGATCGTATCCGTGTTCCGGCAGTCTGAAAATGGTCCAACTCGAGGTCCACAATATAAAATCCTTTGGACGTAGCCATCCCCCGAGCTGAAAAAGAACGATAATACGGGGAGTACCCCGTTTGATAAAGAAATGAACGGCCCATTGTCCCAAAGGCAATACCCGTGTCTGAGTCGTATCCCGCCAATGGAAGCCAAACACGCTCGCGCGATGGGTCAGATTGGGCAAGAATTCGCGACTCGGTATTACTCCAAAATGGCCCTATTATAGAAAAGCAAAAAACGAAGAGGCCTATCTTAAAAAGGAATGTGGAAGATGGCATGTGCATAAAGGGGCGCGTGATCAGTATGACTACAGATACAACCCAGTCCCTATTCACTTAAGTGTGCCTTCCTTTTCCAAAATCTCAAGTGTGCCAATGGCGTGCCGAAGGTGCGGGATCACAATACTCCCTCCAACCACAAGGGATACGTTGAGTGCATCCACAATTTCATCTTTACTGGATCCAGTTTTCGCGCACTGTTCCAGGTGATAATCGATGCAATCATTACAACGTAACACAGCGGAAGCTACGAGGCCCAGTAATTCTTTGGTTTTGGAATCAAGAGCACCTTCACGATAGGTTGCGCTGTCCAGATTAAAAAAGCGCTTGATCCCAAGATGCTCAAGATCCATTACTTTTTCATTCATTTCAGCACGTTTTTTACGAAATTCGTCTAGTCGATTCATGGATTGTGGAACTAAGAGAGTGGTAATTCTGAACGGTTAAAAAATTTATGGAGTTGGAGAAATTGGATACGTATAGTCTTGAAAAGAGCCCTTCAAATAGGCGTCTGTTCCAACAAAATGGATTAACTTCACAAATACCTCTTTGGGCATGAGACCCGGTTGATTACCAAACACTTCTCCATCTTGGTTCAGGAAATAAAAAGTGGGGAAGGATTCGTTCTGAAGGGCTCTGGCAAATTGTTGCTCGGTCATTTCATTGTCAAAGTATCGAACCAAGTCCTGGGATTCTGCATCAATGCGAACAGGATGAAAATAACGCTCCAATAGATCTTGAACCTCCGGATCCGAGAGCACCTCGTTATTCATTCTTCTGCAATATGGACACCAGACAGCATGCACATAAACAAAGATTTTCTTGGAAGATAGAGTGCCGGCGTTTAAGGCGTTTTCTACAGTAGTCCATTGAATGTCATTCCAGCTAGTCGTGTCTTTTGGTATTTCCACGAAACTCTCCGTTGAACCCGTCGATTCTGTCAGACTTGAAAGTTCTATACCCCTCGATGGAGAAGCGAATAAAACCCCGGCCACGGTTGAGCCCAGAATAAGAATATGACTTAGGAAAATGTGCTTCATAGACACAAGGTGTAGGATTTAACAGGGCTATTGCCCTCCTAGGAACCACGCTTATTAAGCGATTGACCTCAAAGAGAATTGGCCTTTAGCAGAACTCACCATTAATATAATCATTAGCCACTTAAGGAACTCGAATTACCACCATGGTCATATCGTCATGTTGCTTTTCTTTCCCGGTAAAAGCTTCTACGGCTTCGAAAATTCGGGCCGTAATCTCTCTGGATGACTCCTGTTTCAGGGCGATCAGGATATTTTTCAGGGCCTCCTCTCCATAGAGTTGGGAATGCGCGTTCATCGCTTCGACGATTCCATCCGTATATAGTACCAGAATATCCCCTGATTGGACAGAAACCGCAAGTTCCTGATTGTAAAGCTCAAAATCTCGGGAGGGTCGAATGCCGATCCCCAGTCCTTCAGACCGAAATTCTTCGATTTGTCCCGTTCCTTGGCGTACCACGAGAAGTGGGTTATGACCCGCACGAGTGAAACGGAATTCGTTCTGCTTCAGATCCAGAATTCCATAAATCATCGTAATAAAACTCCCTTTTCCTGCATGTCGTATAAAGAGATCATTGGCTCGAGACAGCACGTGCTTCGTGGACACCTCCGCTGTGGTCAACGCGTGCAGAATACCTTTTATAAAGGTCATAAAAAATGCAGCCTGGATTCCTTTTCCACTCACATCTCCGATCATAATCCCAAGACGGTTTTTATCTAACTCAAAGAAGTCAAAATAGTCGCCTCCTGTTTCATAGGCAGATAAACAGCGGGCATAAATATCCGCACCATTAAATTGGGGGAGAGACACGGGTAAAAATGAGGCTTGAACCTCTTTGGCAATCGTAAGTTCTTGCTTCATCCGCTCTTCCATGGCCAGATCTTCGATATAATCCGGTTCATAGCGCTGGATTTGGGACGGATCTGCTCCCTGGATGGCGGCCAAAGTTCCAGTGATAAGTATGACTGCGCTAAAACCGGCATAAAAGATAAACATCCAGATTTCGGAGGACTCCGGAAGGACATATCCCTGCATAGCCTGTACCCCCATCACAAACAAAAACTGAGTAAGGACAACCGACAGGAAATCCCATTGCACATAAATCCATCCGAGAACACCCCCTAGTATCAGGTTCAGCGCGATCTGCATAGGCAATGGTCCTACTGGACTCAACGCCACATTAAAAATGGCATAAATGACTGCCGCACTGACAATCACCAGGAAACGATTTGAATATTTCGCATAAAGAAGGGACAGAACAATCATAAAGATCGCCTGCAGAACGACAAACAGCGTTAATGCATCTTGAAGTGGTTTACTTATAAATCCGAGATAATATTGATGACTGATCAACATATCCGGAACTTTGAAAAACGCCCCCGGAAGATAGGTTACTCCTAGTACCAAAATTCCCAGAAGGATCCAGGAATAGAACACGGATCGAATCATCAACCAGCCGATCGGACTACTATAAAATGCGCCCATTCGAAGGAAATCGAGGGTTCGAAGTTTATCGCTCCAATATTGACGCGATACCGATTCCCCAATCGCTGAAACAATGAAGTACCCAATGCTGACAATTGCCGTCAACAAACCGATATTAATGAAAAGGATCAAATAGTCTGTGACCGTAAGATGAACCCCTTCATAGACCACCAATGCATAGATGTTGGAGATGTTGCTCAGCGGAAATAAAAAGGCAATAATTACCACAAGAATGATCGAGGACCGCACATCGATTACTTTCTCTTTCACTCTCTGATAAAGCATATAGAGAAGGAAAATGATAAAGAGGATGATGAGTCCTCCTCGAATCCCGATCAGAAAAAAATCATCGGAATCTGTCGCGGGCTGCCCCCCGTATAGAAATTCGGAATCAAGATTCAGGATTTGACCCTCCTCAGAGATATCTGCAAAAAGTCGAACGGAGACTCCATTTATAGCCGTGGTAGCCACGAACTCCACTCGTTGCGCTGTAGTCTCCTCATAGGGCACAGGTTCAAGCTTGACAAAGGTAAGCTCCTGGTTTTTCCATCCCGTATTTTCCAGAAGAGATCGTACTAGATCTTCCGATTGGGTGGAATCAGGAAAATCGTCCGGATTTCGAGACCACAAGGGGTCAGGATTTGTAGCGGGGAGACTTTTTTCTGCGTTGTAAAATCCAATTAGAAGTCCATTGTTATTCAAAAACAGGGATGTACTTCTACTTTCCAGCTGATCAAAGTACCCTTTATCTGCATTTCTCGAATCCGGATGCTCTACCCGAATTTGCCAATACGTGGTGAGTGGTGACGGTAGTTCAACCTCTTGCTTCTGAAGGGAGTCGAGATAAGCACTGCGGAAGAAATAGGCCGGTCTGGAGCTGACCTGGTGTTCTTCAAACCCGAGTTGTTCCAAAACTTGCCGAGCTTGGTTTTCTACTTGCTTACGATCCATCCAGGGCTCGTCTCCTGATCGTGCAGGGTGATGACTTGGGAAAAGAATGAACGCCGTAACCAGGAAAATCAGCCCGGATAGAAACAAAAACAGATCACGACGTTGATATTCGAAATAAAGCATGTGAGTATTCAGGCAATGTGCGGTTCTCTACTTGTACTGTTGCGAACCAAAAAAGTTTCGCCTACGACAAATGTTCAAGGAACCAGCTTTCGGTATACTCCACAAGTTCTGAAAACGGAGGCGGATAATCAGACTCTGTGAACGGATGAGAGGCCCCAAACGTATGTCCAGTATCCGGAATCAGACGAAGTTCTTTTTGGTCGGATGGACAGGCCCTAAACAGACGTTCTGTATGTGAAATAGGTACCGACTCATCCTGTTTCCCTGTAATAAAGAGACTTGGAATATGAAGCTCTTTCACTCGGTTTAATGCCGTCAATCGTTTTGATTTCTCCATTAATTCCTGATAGCCAACTGGACTGATACTCAACTTCTTTCCCGTGCGGGCATTTTCAATGAATACATCCTGCCCTTTTTCCCACGTCGCTTTCATCTCATCAGTCCATAATTCTGCAAAATCTGCAACAGCAGCCCACGAAACTAAGGCCTGGATTTCAGGAAATTCAGCACTGGCTACAATGGCATGATGCCCACCACGGGAGTGTCCGATGATTCCGATTTTTTCGGCGTCCAAGATGACCCGACTTGTCGAAATTTCACCTTCTTTAAGGGCTTTGATCACACATCCTACATCGGAAATATCCTGAGAAATAGTCATGGCACGGAAGAGATCTTCACGGTCAATCTCGTCAGATGACTCCGAAACTCCGCTATGAGAAGCATTAAAGGCCAAAACGGCAAACCCTGCGCGACTTAGATCCTCACAGGCATCCGGAAATGGGCCCCACTCTTTAAATCCTTTGAGACCATGTAGAAAAAGCAGAATCGGAAAGGTTTCCTGCACACTCACAGACGGAAAATAGAGATCATAAAAAATGGGCAATTGATCTGTTGAAGGGATCGATCCGCTTTGCTTGATTACACTGGTATAAGTCATCGTTTACGTATTCTTGATTGTATCCTCTTTTCTGTGGGTTTTTCAACTGCCATTCCCGTTAATCGCTTTAATTCTTCCACCTCTTCTTCTCGCAAAAACCGCCATCTTCCCATGCGTAACTCGTGACTGGTAAGCCCCCCATAACGGGTTCTCTTTAACTGTAAAACTTCAGCATCAAAATAGGCAACCATTCTTCTTATTAAATGATTCCGACCTTCCTGAACCGTAAGCACAACACCTAATAGATCGGTTGTGGAGCGTTTCACAGACAACGCTTTTGCCATTCCATCCTCTAACTTTACCCCTAATCGCAACTGCTGAAGTTCTTGATCCGTTAACATTCTGGAACAGGAGGCTTCATAGGTTTTTTTAACTTTATGAGAAGGATGCATAAGCCTGTTGGCCAAATCCCCATCATTCGTCAGCAAAAGGAGTCCTGTGGTATTACGATCCAATCGCCCTACTGGATACACACGATAACCGGTCGACTCTTCGATAGCATCCAGGACTGTATGTCTTCCTTTTTCATCATGGGTTGTGGATATGGTATTCCGTCCCTTATTCAGCAAGATATAAATATGAGGCTCTAATTCAAGTCGTTCACCATTTACCGTGACAACATCCTGAAGGGTCACCTTAAGGCCCATTTCTGTGATGCGTTGTCCATTAACCTGAACACGCCCCTCTTGAATTAAAAGATCGGCATCTCGTCTGGAGCAATGGCCGGCATGGGCAATATATTTGTTCAGCCGAAACGGTTCGTTGGGATTCTCAAGCCTTGGATGAGGAATTGGGGATGGTGGCTTAGGTTTGAAAGTTTTCCTATTCGCCATGCTCTTCTTTCTCCTGATCAGGGGATCCTGTCAGATTATCGGGTTGCTCTTCAATTTGGCCATCGGGTCCGTAATCCATCAATGTCTGCCGATGTTCTGCCATATCGTCATCCTTAAGAATATCATCGATTTCCCGGGGTCGGGGCAGTTCATTGACGTCATTAATTCCAAAATGACTAAGAAAAGACTCTGTGGTTTTATACAGGAGGGGTTTGCCAGGAGTAGAGGCTCGACCCGCTACCCTAATCAATGTCTTTTCGAGTAATTGTCGGATGACATACCCAGAATCCACTCCTCGGATTTCATCGATATCCGGCTTGGTTAAAGGCTGTTTGTATGCAATAATCGCCAGCGTCTCCAGTGAGGATTGAGAAAGGCGACGATTAAGCGCTTCATGCTGGGATAATTGCAGCCAGGGATGAAAACGAGATTGCGTTACAAAGAGATATCCCCCTCCAAGCTTTTCGATTCTGAACGCCAAATCATTGGAGTCATATCGATGGTTGAGTTCCTGGACAACCTGCTCGATATGTGGAAGCTGAATATTTAGCTCCTCTTCATTCTCATTCAGAAGATCCACAATCTTTTGCGCCGATAAAGGATCAGAACTGGCGAATATCAGGGCCTCAACTACAGAAACGAGGCGTGTGCCGTCAACAAATGTCATATTCATGGTGTGAATGGTACAAACTTTTCAGTAGAACTCATGAACTTTCTTCATTCCACCGCATCTACGTCCACAGTGATCCGAATCGAGCTTAAACCCTTGGGTTGAGTGAATTGAATTTCAAAAAAGAGTTGATCTAACAGAGTCGAGATCCCTTTTGCATTTACACGAGGGGCAATTTTTAACGATGACGTCCAA
The DNA here is from genome assembly GCA_030830725.1 of Balneolales bacterium. Taxonomy (GTDB): domain Bacteria; phylum Bacteroidota; class Rhodothermia; order Balneolales; family Balneolaceae; genus JAURMN01. Next base: position 6,767 of record JAURMN010000143.1, read on the forward strand.
TGTGTTTTTCGTTGAAATCGCTCGATTACGGCTGGACTAGGCCCCAGAACGGCTTCATCGGAGGTGATCTGACGAAGAATGTTCGTAACGTGTAGAGCCATTTGAATGGTTTTCTCTGCATCGGCTCCTTTAAAATGAAACTGAATCATACGGGAATATGGAGGATAAGAACCAGCACGTCTTTGACGGAGTTCTGCTTGTTCGAACGCCTCAAAATCGTGATTTGCTGCGCATTGAATGGATGAATGATCTGATTTCCAGGTCTGAATAAAGACTTTCCCTTGTTCTTTTGCACGCCCTGCCCTTCCCGAAACCTGGCTCAATAATTGAAACAACCGTTCAGAGGAACGCCAGGATGGAAAAGCCAATTCCTGTTCCGCCTCCAACACCCCAACTACACTCACTTTGGGAAAATCCAGACCTTTGGCTAACATCTGCGTTCCCACCAAAATATCCGCTTCATGACGAAGAACCTGCTCATAAATCTGTTGATGATCATGACGCCCAGAGGTCGTATCTCGATCCATTCGGACAACCCTGGCTTGAGGAAAGAGTGAGGAAATCTCCTCTTCAACCTGCTGCGTACCCATTCCTTTGGCTACAAGAGTTTTCGAGCCACAAAGTTCGCAACGTTGATCCGCTTTACGGGAATATCCGCTGTAATGGCATAATAGAATATTTCGAGACTTATGATAGGTTAGACTGACCGAACAATCTGGACTCTGTGGAATATGCCCACAGGATTCACATTGCAGATAGGACGCAAATCCGCGACGATTATAGAGAAGGATAACCTGTTCATTTTTGTCCAGGGCCTGCTCGACAGCTTGGTAAAGAGGGATAGCCAACGGTCCTCGCATGGCCGATCGATATTGTTTTAGGTCCAGAACCGTAACTTGCGGCATCGAACTGTAGGGACGTTCTTTGAGCTGAAGTAACGTATGGCGCTTTTTTTGGACAGCCTCCCGAGTGGTAAGGGAAGGCGTTGCCGATCCCATCACAACTGTCGCATTGAGTTGTTGTGCGCGAACCAAAGCCACATCGCGGGCATGATAGCGAGGGGAAGGATCAAATTGTTTATAAGAAGAGTCATGCTCTTCATCGACAATAATCAGTCCCAGATTTTGAACAGGAGCAAAGACTGCTGACCGAGGTCCAATCGCAATTGTCCGGACACCTCTTTGAAGATCCATCCAGGCGTCAGCTCGCTCTCGATCGGTTTGTCGACTATGAAGCACAGCCACCTCCTCCCCAAAAATTCGGGTAAACCGTTCTACGGTCTGGGGGGTTAGTGCAATTTCAGGTACCAATACGATAGCCCCTTTTCCACACTCTATCGCTGTTTTCATGGCATGTAGGTAGACCTCTGTTTTTCCAGATCCCGTAACTCCATGCAGTAAAAAACTATGATATTCTGCTTCCCTAAGCGTCATTTCAATTTGTTGATAGGCTTTTTCCTGCGCCGGTTGAAGGGTGTTGAGAGGGGATAGGGTCCACTCATCTTGCGAATCATTTACTGTGCTGGAAATCGTGATGTCATAATCAACGAAACTGTCGCCTGCTGTTCGCATATTCGCTTTTATGGGTTCGGAATCCTTCTTTTTGCGAGCCTTCCCAAGCTTCAAACGAGGCTCTTCCCAGATTTCCAGTATTTCCTTCTTTAGCAGCTCCTCTAAAATTTTCTCTCCCTTTAGTCCTCGCCAGGTCTTTTTTGCGTCGCTGAGTTTCATAGCTCGCCGAGTAGATTTCCTTTGAACCTCAAGAAGAATCTCATGCGCCGTTTCTTTGTCTTTAGTGAGATAGGCAAGCTCTTCTGGTCGTTTGCCCTCTTTAAGCCGAATCCGTTTTTCTGAGATAAAGTTTAACCCGGAGGGTAACGCCGCTTGAATTACCTCCCCTATTGAGCAGTAATAAAACTGGTGGATCCAATCCAAAAGCTTCAACAGTTCTTCGCTCAAGATCGGCTCCTGATCAAGTACCTGCATCATAGATTTCACATCGAAGTCTGGTTTCTGGGAATGTACCCGAATCACGACTCCGATCGCTTTTTCGTTTCGGAGAGGTACCCAGACCCTCATACCGGGTTCCACTTGGAGACCTGTTGGCACCTCATACGTAAAGAGTTGACGAACCGCCGTCGGAAAGGCAATATCAGCGAATTGAGGTCTAGACATCGGCTACTTGTTTTCGGAGGTTCGGGTTCGTCGGCATCGCTCGCTACAATATTTCACATCATCCCAGACCTTTTCCCACTTTTTGCGCCAGGCAAAAGGTCGGTTACAGACAGGGCAGATTTTTTCGGGTAATTGAGCTTTTTTACTGGTTTTGTCGGCCATTTACTCCCTTTCGGCGCGTTCGGTAATCCACTCTTCCACCAGTTTTTGAAGCATATTCAACGGAATATTCCCACTTCCGAGCACCACTTCATGAAATTCGCGAACATCAAAATCGGCTCCCAATTCGGTTTCCGCTTTTTGACGAAGATTTCGTATCTCGATCTCTCCAAGCTTATATCCCAACGCCTGACCGGGCCAAAAGATATAACGATCGACCTCATTTTCGATATTACGCAAAGACAAAGCCGAGTTGGACGCCATAAAATCAATGGCTTCTTTCCGAGTCCACCCCTTCGTATGCAATCCAGTATCGACGACCAATCGTAGTGCCCGCCACATATCATACGATAGTCGACCAAAACGGGAAGACGGGCTTCGATAAAACCCGACCTCTTCGCCTAATCGTTCTGAGTAAAGCGCCCATCCTTCCGTATAAGCGGTGAATGAGGCTCGGGTTCTAACTGCGGGCCAGTCGGAGGATTCATGTAATTCTTTATGTAAGGCGATCTGTAAATGGTGACCCGGAACCGCCTCATGAAGCGAAAGAGATTCAACTTCATATAATGGCCTGCTCGGAAGATCATACGTATTCAGTGCATAAAACCCGGCCTCCGTATCGAGATTCCCACCGCTGTAATAGGCTGTAGTGGTTTGTGGGGCTAAGTAATCTGGAATCGGTTTAATCCCATAGGGTTGACGGGGGAGCGTCTTGAATAACTTGGGAAGCTCTCCGTCCATCCGTTTTAACACCAACGCGGTTTTCTCCATTAATTCCTCAGGCGTCTCCGCGTAATACTGAGGATCTGTTCGCAAATGATTCACATACGCATCAAAATCCTCTCCATACCCTTCTTCGCGAACGATTTCCATCATGGCCGATCGTATCTCTGTCACTTCTCTGAGTCCAATTTGGTGAATCTCATCTGCGGTCAACTCGAGAGTGGTATAATATCCGATCAACCACTGGTAATAGGCTTCGCCTCCCTCTAAGGATCCGATTCCAGGTTCAGGTGAAGAGGATGGGATATACGTTTCCTCCAGGTAGCGAACCAATTCTGAAAACCCTGTGAGCACTGAATCGCGGACCAATGCGAAAACTTGATTGCGGAAATCGAGAAGCGCCTCCTCGGATACCCTTCGTTTTAATTCCTCAGGAGCTTTATCTGGAAATCCTGAGACTTGTTCAAAAAATCGGCTCTCTTCTGGCGTATCAACCACATGTGATGAAATCGTCGGAAGGTATTTATCAAAGACAATGCGCGGACGTACCCATCCCTCTTGCCTTCCTTTTTCGAGCCGATCGATATACTGACGACTATATTGAGGCCAGTCGCGAAGTTTATCGAGATACTCCTCCATGTCTTTTAGTGAACGAAAACGAGTGCGTGTCGGGAGCTCCGCAAATGTGGCATGATAATCCCACCATCCGTTCAACGGCAGATAGTGACCTCGATGCGGGATTTCACCAGCTCGTTTGTCGAGTTGGCGACGAAAAATATCGGCTGTGATCTGATCTTGAAGAGATACGGATGTGATTTCCAATTCATCAAGTCGGTTCAAATATTCCTGATCTAAGGCTGCGGCAGCCAGAACACGGTCGTTGGATGCATCACCCAATGAAGTTGCCGTTGGTTTGGCGCTCCATAGTGAATCAAACTCTTGAACGGCCCCTTCATACTCTTCGATCAGTGCGTCGAGCGCAGAGGTTTTTTTGGCTTCGAATGGTTCAGAGCTCGGGGCCGGAGAGTGGCCCTGATTTTGGCTTTGCGCATAGAGTTGCGTTGCTGACATTAGCTGAGTCATTGCCAACAATCCATACCATAACCAATTTTTTTTCATGCGTTTGAAAGTTCGTTGTAAGAATCCTTTTTCTCACCGCTTATAGTAAGAAAATCATAACCTTTTGTCTTGGGTATGCGAACAATTCTTTCCGTTGATACTTAATGCCAGATCGTCCCATTTAAGTTTGATCTATCCAAGATCTCTTCACGTCTTGAACATGCAACAACTTCACAGCGCGAACATGTAGAACTTTCTCCAGACGGAGAAGGAATTCACTGGCCAGAAGTGGATGAGGACCTCTCTTTAATTGCCTTAATCCGCTCTAAAACGGGTGGATGAGAATAATTCATAAAGGCGTAAAAAGGGTGTGGTGTCAGATTAGAGAGATTGTGCAGGGATAATTTCTTGAGCGCATTTGTCATCGCATCAGCAGCTCTGCCTATGTGAGAAATTCCTGCATAATTACCCGCAACACCACCCAACGAGGAATCCTCATCATCCCCACTCATCGCCGTCTCCACAGCAAACGCATCCGCTTCAAATTCATGCTTTCTAGACTGCATGTTGAGCAACACACCCAAGACCATCTCTACGGGCTGATACAACATTCCAAAAAAGATCAAACCGGTATAAACGGATGGAGTCTCCACAAAAAAGGCATCAAAAAGCGCCTCAACAGTCAAAAATTGGGATAACAACCAGAGAACAACCCCGGAGTGAATGACACTCAAGATCATTCCTTTCACGATATGGCGCTTTTTGTAATGCCCGACCTCATGAGCCACAACGGCCATAATTTCATCCTGAGTGTGATTCTCTAGCAAAGTATCGAAAAGCGCGATTCGTTTATTCTTCCCGAACCCGGTGAAGAATGCATTGGATTTAGTTGAACGCTTAGAGCCGTCCATCATAAAAATATCCTTGAGCCCGAAATTTACTCGCTCCGCATAACGAAGCAGCCTCTCTTTGAGCGTTTCATCTTCCAAGGGCTCGAATTTGTTAAACAGAGGCATGATCCAGGTAGGCGCGATATACTGTAACCCAAGAGTAAACAGTGTCAAGATCCCCCAAATCCAAAGCCAGGCCTGGGCTCCGAATGATTCAAAAAACCACAATACAGTGGCCAAAAGAGGACCACCGATTGCGACTCCAAGAGCAAAAGACTTCGCCATATCTGAGATAAAAAGTCCAGAGGTCGTCTTGTTAAACCCGTATTTCTCTTCAATCACAAAAGTAGAATAGATCCGAAATGGCAGAGAAATTAGGGTCTGTGCCACCATAATGAGTGCGATGTAAAAGACACCCGTCAACACCGGTCCATACCCGAATCCTCGCACAATCTCGTCAACCCATTGAAAGCCACCAGCAAACCAAAAAACTAATAAAAGAATAATGCTAAAGGTCCCGCTCAAGAGCCCAAATCGTGTTCTCTCTTTGGTATAGGCCTGCGATCTGGCATAGGATTCCGCATCATAAACTCCTTCAAATTCTGAAGGTATCTGCGACTTCATCGCGCGAATATTTAATAGATCCGCAACAATTCCGATCAGGTAATCCGTCAGTATAGCGATAAGAATAATCCACCCGTAACTGTTCATGCTCAAGCCAGCCAAACGCTCCAAGGAATTCTACTCAAAATGAGAAATAGGCCAATTCCGAAGAAGATGAGTACAGATTTATTCTTTGCAGATGCTAATTCTTGACGCTTGGCGCGTGAGTATCCTATTGTAATCAGAATAATCCCGAGAATGTTCGCAAAAGGATGCTCAACCAAATATAGACGAGCCAAAGAATTCCCCATCGCTTCGCCAGAAAAATTCGAAAATCCTAAAGGGGATAGGAAGTAGAGTAAAAGTCCGACAACTAACATGAGGTGACTCAAAATAAATCCGATTTTTGCAGCGTTTGCTTGAGCTTTCGAATAGGTTTCCGCTTTTAGCCCTGTTGCGGCCAATACAACGGCTATCGCCAAGGCAATCAAAACTAAATAGGCAAGCGTCGAGTGTAAATGTTGAAATCCGATGTACATAGGTGTCAATTTTATTGGTGGCTTTTAATGTACTCTTGTTCAAGTACAGCAAACTCTTCAAATATACTTCTAGAAACCGAATAATCGGGGTCTCCGTTTCCGATTTGGATAGAGTCGATCTGACGAACTGGAATCACTCGCTTCGTAGAAGAAGAGATAAACGCTTCAGATACGAACTCAAGTTCATCCAATGAAATATCCCGTTCCTCCACCTCAATACCCAATCGATCTGCAATAGTGAGAACGTTACTGCGTGTGACGCCGTGTAACACTCCATCTTTAGGGGTCACTATCTTTCCATCAGCGGATACTATAAAGAAATTGGATCTGGGGTTTTCACGAATAAACCCATTGTCCACATATAAAATTTCATTCGCGCCTTGTTCTTTCAACCATGGTTGAAGCCATACGGCCATCAGGTAGTCTATTGATTTTACGTGTGACAACTGACGCTGATATGAATAGGTAACCAGAGTCCAACCTGGTGTAATCAACTCTTTTGGAAGTTCCGGTAGTGGTTGTTGTAAAATGATAAGCCGTGGCACTCCCAGTAGATAGCCATTCGGTGAATCTCCACCGGTCAAAAACAAGCGAATACCCGCTGCAGAGGCCTGATTCCGCTTGATTAATTCATAAATCAACGCACGAATTTCTTCGCGACTCTCAACGGGAGTCATATGTAGTTCATTCGCGGAATAGAAAAAGCGATCCAAATGCTTATCCAAAAAAAGAGGAACCCCCTCCAGCACACGCAGAAAATCAAAGAGTCCATACCCGCGCTGAAGCGCTAAATCTGTAATAGGAATTGAGGCCTTGTTTAGAGGCACAATCTTTGGATGCACATAACAGAAGAGTGTGGATTCAGACATGGAGATTTCCCGATAAATTGCCCGCTTTTAGGGCGGATGATGGTGCGATAATTGATTCGTCGCAAAGTAGGAAATCCACTGTTTTTATCCGAATACGGAATGTATTCCAGTGTTATAAATCGTAGCCCCAAAAGCTGAGATTATGAACCAAATCCCCAATGTTTTCTGTAGCGATGATTGCGGTCGTACATCCATGCTTGACGTTCGACATCAAATTTTCGGTTTCGAGGGTCATGACCTACTGTGGAGTTATAGGCCCAATTCCCCCAATTACTGGCCACGTCATAATCCAAAAGAAGCGATTCGAAATACTCCGCTCCCATTCGCCAATCGACACCTAAATCTTGAGATAGAAATGACGCAACGTTTTGTCGACCTCGATTGCTCATAAATCCGGTTTGATTCAATTCAGTCATATTCGCATCAATAAAATCGTCTCCCGTTTGCGCCTTGGACCATTTATCAAATGGTTCCCAATCTGCTTTTTGGGTCACAGACTTTCCTTGAATTCCACCAGAGGAAAACAACCTAGCACCATACTTCAGGGCAGAAAATTGAAAATAGTCTCTCCATAGAAGTTCGAAAATGAGCCAATAGGTTGATTCATTGGTTATACGCTTCTCTTCATATCGTTTCACCTCCGCATAGATTCTTCTGGCGGAAAGAGTCCCATTTGCGAGCCATGGAGAAAATTTGGAAGAATAATCTGCACCTAAAAGGCCATTTCGTGTCTCTTTGTATCGGCGCAGATTATCACCCTCCCAAATGTACTCTCTCAACCGTTGAAGGCCGGCTTTTTCTCCGCCATGAAATGGATGTACAGCGCGTGGATCTGAAACCGGGTCGAGTGCAGGATTCAGTAGAGTATCCCCCCATTTGAGAACGCGGTGGGAGATCACTTGATCTCGGTCGGTCGCTTGAATAGGAGAAGTATTTTGCTCAATCGGAATCCATTCGATCTGTTCCGGTTTCGAGACAGGTGGTCGAACAGGTGATCTCTTCTCGACCTCTTTTCTGAATTGGGTAAAAACATCCGGAAGTTCTCTGACATCAAAGGGTAAATCCTTCGGATGGATCATCGGATGGGTCCAAAACCAAAAGAGAGTTGTTCCTGACTCTTTGAGATTGGTTTCCAGTTGATGCTGAGTTTGACGCTCATCCCATCCGACCTCTCGCATCGCAAAAAGGGTATCGATATCAAATTGGCGGCATAATTCAGGTAGGAGCACTTCTGCCTCCCCCTTCAAAATCAGCAATTCCCCTCCTAGCGATGACAGTGAATCAGATAGATCTTCTAATGACTCTCGTAATAGTCGGGCCCGATGCCCACCTGTTTTTGGAAATCCATAGGAGGTAGTTCCAAAATCACGATCTTCCAAGATATAGACGGGTAATAGGGTTCCGCGTTCTATAGCATGCTGGAGACCGGGTTGATCATCCAGGCGAAGATCACGTCGAAACCAGTAAAGTATCCGTTCTTTTTTCATGCCTTTTGAAACGGTGCGATATGGAGTTTCGTTCAAAAGTTGAGACCGGAAGTAAGCAAATTAAACCTCCGAGGTAAGTAATCTAAAATATCGAATCCGATATGAGCCATTGGAAACTCTCTTCGATCCCCCCGCACGATTGGACGCTATGTCTGGATCTGAGTGGATATTTTGACCATGAACATATCTTGGACGAAATTCCAAAGAAGGGATTTGTTCGACCTCTTTGGGTGGGCGATCGAGATAGTGTTGTTACTGTTTTTTTTAATGGAGATGCAGATCAGCCCGAGTTTCATATCCAGTCCGCTGAAGCCCTCAGCAAAGACGAAATCCAGCTGGCGAACCTTCAACTTTCCCGAATGTTTGGCACAGACCTGGATCTTCGACCGCTCTATGACCAGGCTGCTAAAGATCCCGTTTTAGGGCCACTTTTGGAGGAGCATTACGGTTTCAAGCGGATGACTCGAGCCACACTGTTTGAGGATATTGTGAACCGAATTGTCGAAATGCAAATGGCCCACAAACCGACGGCTCGAAAAATGATGTATGCCATTCGAGAAACCTATGGAACCACAGTTCAGTATGAAGGAAAACCACTTGCAGCTTGGCCTAAACCGATTCAACTTATGGGCGCTGACCCAGCACGCATTCGCACATTGGGACCCACGGTCAGAAAGGGTGAATACATCGCTGGATTAGCTTCGGATATTGTCGGTGGAAATCTAAATATCGAATGGTTGGATCGAGATGCAACACCCGCTGAGTTTTTGGAGGGGATTTCCAGAGTCAGAGGGATCGGACCCGTTGCTTCTCAGGAATTGATGCTTTACAGGCCACGAATGGATGCCATTTTTCCCTCAAATCAAACAAAAGGGGAAGAAACCGGTCTTCGAAAATGGATTTTACTGAGTTACGGAAAGGATCCAAACAAGACCAGTGATAGGGAATTTCAAAACGTGATTTCGGCTTGGAAAGGCTACGAAGCTGCTGCGATTGAGTTTCTATATATGAACTATGTGATGGTCGAAAAGAAGCGCAGATTCGAGAAAAAAAATCTATCGTAGTTTTTCCCACAGCTTATTTGTCCCGTCAGGATATTTATACATTAATTGACGAGTATCCACAAGGTAAGGAGCAACAGGTTGCCATTGTCCGCCTGGCGATTTGGCATATAAGACGTTCTCTTTTGTCATCCATTGACCTCTTTCGACAGAGGAATTTTGTCCTGCGTCAAAGGTAACCCCTCCAACACCTCCTGCCTGACCGCTTTTTCCGTACTCAAAACTTCCATCAGAACTCAGAACCATAATCCATTCCGTGACCATACTAAATCCAGGACCACTCCCACTTGAAGATGAATAAGACTCGGTATGACGCCAAATACCGATCAATCTCGTGTCTAGATTCTCCGCAATCTCGGAAGGCCTGTTTTGATTTTTCGGATCCAACCTCTCATATCGATCAGCTTCCGTAATGCTTTCATCTGACAAAAAACCAACTTGAGTTAATGCGCTCTCCCTTATGAACGGTATTAAAAATCTTTGGTTTGAAGCGTTATGTGTTAAATCAAGAACGAGAGAATCTTGACCTGTCAATTGAGCAGAAAATCGATATTCGTCCATCGTATCTTTTTGCCAAGCCAAACCAACAACAGAACGATCTTCTTGAAATACACCAGCAAAGACCAACGTGAATCCATTTTGATCGATGAGTAATCCATACGCTGACGTGTCTGTTTGCTCCACTGAAAATGAGTATGTTACTCCATTATAATTGCTCCGGTAGCGATCTGTCCAATTTTCCTGTGCAGATATCGTATCCGGTAGGATAGCCAAACCAAGAAAGAAAAGTATTCCTCTTATTTTTCTAATCATTATCATAATTATTCATCTTTATAATTCTTTTTACCTCTCTTTAGCATGATAATGATCACATTTACGAAAAGTAATTCAAATAAAAAACCCCTTGCCATCATCTGACAAGGGGTTCCTAAATCGAGTAGGGTCGGTTTCAAGTAAATTTTCGGAAATCCAGAAAAATTTACCTTCCAACCCAGGATACATTAGGCGGATTTTAGAAATCCATGCCGCCCATACCACCCATATCGCCCATACCACCTGGCATTGCAGGAGTAGCAGACTTCTCTTCAGGCTTCTCAACCACAACCGCTTCGGTTGTAAGAAGAAGTCCAGCTACAGAAGCTGCATTTTCAAGCGCTGAACGGGTCACTTTAGTCGGATCAATTACACCTGCTTTGATCAAATCTTCGTAAACCTCTGTGCGGGCATTGTATCCAAAGTTGTCTTTTCCTTCGAGTACTTTTTGTACCACGATGGAGCCTTCAACACCGGCATTTGCCGCGATGGTACGAAGAGGAGCTTGAACTGCACGAGCAATGATATCAAATCCAACTTCCTGATCGGCATTCTCTCCTTTGAGACCATTGAGTGCTTTTAGAGCGCGAAGAAGCGCAACCCCTCCACCCGGAACGATTCCTTCTTCAACCGCTGCACGGGTAGCATGAAGAGCATCTTCCACGCGGGCTTTTTTCTCTTTCATTTCAACTTCAGATGCAGCTCCGATGTAGAGAACTGCAACCCCGCCAGCTAATTTTGCCAGACGCTCTTGCAACTTCTCACGATCGTAATCGGAGGTTGTACTTTCAATCTGAGCTTTGATCTGGTTGATACGGGCTTTGATGTCTTTATCATCGCCTTTTCCACCAACAACTGTCGTGTTGTCTTTATCGATGGAAACGCGATCCGCTTGTCCGAGGAAGTCAAGCGTTGCATTTTCAAGCTTGTATCCTCTCTCTTCGCTGATCACGGTACCACCTGTCAGGATCGCGATATCTTCCAACATCGCTTTACGACGATCGCCAAAACCTGGAGCTTTCACAGCAGCGATTTTCAAAGATCCACGAAGCTTGTTCACTACCAGGGTCGCAAGTGCTTCGCCTTCAACATCTTCCGCGATTATCAAAAGCGGACGGCTGGTTTGAATCACTTTTTCCAAGATTGGAAGTAGATCTTTCATTGCAGAGATCTTTTTGTCAAAGATGAGAATGAAAGGATTATCAAACTCAGTGGTCATGCTGTCTGCATTCGTCACGAAGTATGGCGATAAGTAGCCACGGTCGAACTGCA
>JAURMN010000144.1 GCA_030830725.1 Balneolales bacterium
CAGCAATTCGGCTTCAATAAGAACTTTGTCAAGTAAATCATCAATACCCTGGCCTGTTTTTGCAGAAACTTCGGCACTTTGATTGCTACCACCCCATTCCTCTACTATTACACCGTGTTCGGAAAGCTGTTGTTTAATTTTATCGGGATTGGCACCCTCTTTATCCACCTTGTTGATCGCTACAACAATAGGGACCTCTGCAGCTTTTGCGTGATTGATCGCCTCTATTGTTTGAGGCATCACTGAATCATCCGCGGCTACGACCAAAATCACAATATCTGTGGCTTGTGCGCCACGTGATCGCATCGCCGTAAAGGCCTCGTGACCGGGAGTGTCTAAAAAGGTGATCATTTTTCCTGAGGCCGTCATTACTTCATATGCACCCACGTGCTGAGTAATACCTCCCGCTTCTCCAGCGGCTACTTTTGCATTCCTAATGTAATCAAGGAGAGATGTCTTACCGTGATCAACGTGACCCATTACGGTGATAATTGGTGCTCTAGACTCCAGATCTTGATCGCCATCCTCAATGGAGATAAGTGTATCCTCAAGCAAATCTTCTGCGTCCACAAAAATCACTTCACGATCAAAATTGGCCGCCACTAATTCGATTGTCGATGCATCAAGACGCTGATTAATGGACACCATTTGTCCAATATTCATACACGCCATAATGACCTGGTTTGCCGGTACTTTCAGAAGCTCGGCAAGATCACTCACTGTCACAAATTCGGAAACTTCAATCGTCCCTTCTTCTTGAATCATCCGTTCGAGTTGGGCCAATTGGGCTTCTTCCTGACGTTCTTCTCTTCTTTGTTTACGTCTCTTGGCTCGTTTGCTTCCGGCAGTATCCCCCTGTTGAATCGCCTGAATTGTATCTCGAACTGCTTTATGAACTTCTTCTTCTTGGATTTTATTTTTTTTACCCTTTTTCTTTCTTGAATCGATATCCGTTTCTAGCAATAACGGGGCTTCTCCTGGAAGACGATCTTTTTTTCGCTTCCGCTTAGCAGCCGGTTTCGATCGTTGTCCTGGGAACTCATCTCGGTTAATTTGCACTTTACCAAGTATTTTGGTTCCCTTCAGTTTGTCAGCTCTACCACGTACAATATCGTCTTCGGAAACGGTTGTGCTAACTCTTACCTCGATGATCTCAGACTCGGGTTCAATTTCTTCAATCTCTTCTAACTCTTCCAGATCCTGATCGTCATCAGGTTCGATTATTGACGTTTCTGCGGACTCTTTACCATGATCATCGCCTGAGTCAACTTCTACATAATCCTCGACTTCACTCGTTACTTCAAAAACCTCTGTTTCAAGTTCAGATTCTAATTGAGAAATAGACTCTTCATCTTCATGAATAAGATCGGTAGGCTCGAGTGGTTCTAAGCCAGGTTCAAGTGGTGTAAGCGAGGGCTCTAAGGCAGGCTCAGCAAAACGAGTTGCACTTACAACTTCATCTTTGCCAGATAATATTTGAGATCGCCTAGATTCATATTCTTCTCGGTGCTTGTCATATTCGATATTCCGGGCTTTATCTACTCCATAAATTTCATCGAGTACAACCAACATTTCGGGTGTAATCGTGGTGTTTGGCCGATTTACAACAGAATACCCCTTATCAGACAAGGCGTCCACGATAGATTGTGTGGACACGTTGTATTCAGATGCCACTTTAAAGAGCTTTTTCGGGGAATTCTGACTCATATCTATTTTCTGTACTGCAGTTAGTTAATTCTTCTGGTTTTTCGAAGACATTGAGAATAAGGTACAATCAATCCTCATCCTCCTCAAATTCAAAGGCGATTACCTCAATGATCTTCTTGGCTAAATCAGCATCAATACGTCCTTCTGTACGTGTAACAATCTCCTCTTTTGAAAGATCGAGTACGGATCGAGCTGTATCACATCCAATTTCACGTAATATTGCAATCACATCATCGCCAAAATCTTCGGCAAATTCGGCTAATTCAATATCATCGGCTTCCTCTTCTACTTCACGATAGACATCAATCTCACATCCAGTGAGACGCGTTGCCAGACGAATATTAACACCGCCTTTTCCGATTGCTTTCGACACTTCATCTGCCGGAACCAATACTTTTGCAAAATCACCACTCTCATTTAGCTCAACTTTAAGCACACTTGCTGGCTGAAGAGCACGCTTAATAAATTCTACTTTATCCATTGTAAAGTTTATAACATCGATATTTTCATTTTGCAACTCCCGAACAATAGAGTGAATTCTGACTCCTTTCATTCCCACACAAGCTCCTACAGGGTCTACACGCTCATCATGAGATACTACAGCCACCTTAGAGCGATCGCCTGGTTCTCTGGCTACACGCTTGATTTCGATGATTCCGTCAAATACTTCAGGTATTTCGTTTTCAAACAATCTCTCCAAGAACAATGGTGACGTACGTGATATGATAACGGTTGGGTTTCCATTCTGACGTTTGACTTCCGTAACTACCGCCCGAATTGGATCCCCTTTGCGGTATCGATCTTTGTAGATTTGTTGATCTTTGGGCATCAGAAGCTCTACTCCGTTGTGATTTACAAGGATGTCATAATTTTGTCTAACTTGGTAAACATCCCCTAAAATAATATCACCGATACGCTCAGAATAGTCCTCAAAAATGTTATCCTTTTCGATTTCGCGAATTCTCTGGGCTAATTGCTGACGTGCCATCGTCACAGCTCTGCGTCCAAAATCCTCAATTTGAATCTCTTGCGCGTATTCATCGAAAAGCTCAAGATCAGGATCCAACTTTTGAGCATCTTCAAGTGAGATTTCCGAAACCGGATCGCTTAACTCATCCGCAGGAACCACTTCTCTGACATGGAGAATTTGTATCTCACCGCGATCAGGATTTAAAATAACTTCAAATGCTGAATCAGATTCATATTTTTTACGAATCATTGTGCGAAATACATCTTCTAAAATGGAGAGAAGAAGTTCTTTGTCAATTCCTTTTTCTTTTGCGATTTCGGCAAAAGACTGAATAATTACTTTAGAGAGATCTGTTTGCATGAAGTTCAGCGATGGATCGCATTAAGGTTAATGAATAAGTACAGAGGTTTTAAATCCGTTTATGTAAAACTTGGAATAACACGCACATCATCTATCGATTCAAGATCCACTTTCTTACGACACTCCGGTAAATCCAAGGTCAAAAGCTCATCTGAAAAGTCAACTAATTTCCCCTCAACCAATTGGCCATCCATCTTAAATCGAAGTTTTCTTCCCACATTTTTCTGAAATTGCCGAACATCTGTTAGCGGTCGTTCCAGACCTGGAGAGGATACATTCAGACGATAACGGTCAGACATGAGATCATGTGCTTCCAATACAAACCCGATTTCACGGCTTAGGGCAGCACACTTATCAAGGGTCACGGGACCATCCTCACATTCCACCAATATCCAAATGACCTGCTCTCCATCATTTTCAAAAAGAGCATCGAGCAAATAATATCCCACGCCCTCAATAACGGGGTTTGCGAGAGATTTAATATGTTCTAATCGTTTGTCCATTATACAGGATAGCCTGTAACTGATATCGATATCGGGGTAATAAAAAAAGCGAGAACCTCCCC
Source organism: Balneolales bacterium (assembly GCA_030830725.1). Lineage (GTDB taxonomy): Bacteria > Bacteroidota > Rhodothermia > Balneolales > Balneolaceae > JAURMN01. The sequence goes on from JAURMN010000144.1 coordinate 3,603, forward strand.
GGCGCTCACTTAGATTTGCAATATAGCATAAAAAACGTAGTTTTACAATCTATTGCTCGTATTTTGAGCGTTATTGTGTTCACTTCACACTTATTCAGCATGCGCTTTTTGGCTACATTCATACCTATTCGCCAAGCCGGGATACTTTCCCTGTTTATTATACTCCTTTCGTGTAACAACAAAATAGATCAACCTGCGAATCCGAGAAATCGAACTCTTTCATTTACAGAGAGTGTCACATTCATAAGTGCAAACGGGGATTCTATCAGCCGCGTTGATGTAGCCATCGCCGACGATGAACAGGAAACCCAACTTGGCCTGATGTTTGTTAACGAACTGAACGAAGATCAGGGAATGCTATTTGTTTTTAATCAAAGCATCCCCAGAAGCTTTTGGATGGCCAATACTCCCCTGCCACTAGATATTATTTTTGTCAATAGTGACTTCGAAATTGTTCGGATTCACCGAAATACAACTCCATTCTCAAGAGATTCTTTTTCGACGAATATCCCTGCTCAATATGTTGTAGAGGTTAACGGAGGATATACAGTAAAGTTTGACATCCAGGAAGGGATGAAGATCCGTAGAAACTAAATTTCTTTCGTTTATTCTGAATCACGCTCAAGCATTCCTTTCACTCGCAATACATTTTCGCGGGAACCTATGTAAATAGGAATTCGCTGATGAATGGACTCCGGAACGATGTCTAGAATACGACGCGACCGATCGATCGCCAGTCCACCAGCCTGCTCGATAATAAAACTGAGTGGATTACACTCATACATCAATCTTAATTTTCCATTCGGATACTGCGAAGTGGCCGGATACATGAAGATTCCACCGCGAATAAGCGTTCGATGAACATCTGCAACCATGGAGCCGGTGTATCGTGATGTGTAGGGACGATTCGTAACCGCATCCGATTCCTGGCAGTATTTAACATAATCCTTCAGACCCTGAGGCCAGGAATTATAACTGCCCTCATTCACTGAGTAGATATTCCCTTCATCTGGGATTTGAACACTTCGATTCGACAAAAGAAATTCACCCAAACTTGAATCTAGAGTGAACGTAGAGACTCCCAATCCTGTGGTGTAAACAAGAATTGTAGAGGATCCATAGAGGACATACCCGGCAGCGACTTGTCTGCTTCCACTTTGAAGCGCGTCTTCTTCACAAAGTTCAGTGGAAAATCTGGGGGGTCTCATGTAGATTGAAAAAATACTTCCTATTGATACATTTACATCAATGTTACTAGACCCGTCCAGAGGATCTAAATAGACGATGTATTTTCCGGCATCACTCCTAAGTCTTATAAGACCGTCATTTTCCTCAGAAATCACCATACAGGTAATGAAGGATCGATCGAGTGCATGAATGAGTTGCTGGTCCGCAAAAAGATCGAGCTTCTTGACCTCCTCACCGTGAATATTCACAGAGCCCAGAGACCCTAAGATCGAGGTTATTCCCGCTTTATTCACTTCTCTTGAAA
>JAURMN010000145.1 GCA_030830725.1 Balneolales bacterium
ACCCGAACTTTAGGGCATTCTGGTATGGAACAAACAAGCTGTTTCTAAACGCGGTTTTCTTTGGTGAGACCATCTCCGGCGCAACAAAAGAATAACATTTTTGTGTGGCGCCGCCTTGTCACGCTCTAGGTGAGCGGGACGGCTGTCTAGAAAGCGTTCTGAAGGGCGTCTACAGCGTCCAAAGATTCCCAAGGGAATTCTTCTCTTCCAAAGTGACCGTAGGTTGCGGTCTGCCGATAGATTGGGCGCTTGAGGTGGAAGCGTTTAATAATTCCTCCAGGGGAGAGATCAAACAGCTTAGAAACCACATCGGCAAGTTTTAAATCGGCTACCTTTCCAGTGCCTTGTGTATTGACATTAATGGAAAGTGGCTGAGAAACTCCAATCGCATAGGAAAGCTGAACCAGGCATTGGTCCGCCAAACCGGCTGCCACAATGTTTTTAGCAACGTGGCGTGCTGCATACGCTGCCGAGCGGTCTACCTTAGAAGGATCCTTCCCTGAGAACGCGCCACCTCCGTGCGCTCCCCACCCACCATAGGTGTCTACAATAATTTTACGCCCGGTCAACCCTGTATCCCCGTGCGGCCCCCCAATCACGAATTTTCCACTCGGATTGATATGCAGAATCAAATCATTGTACGAATACATGGAATCAGGAATCACCTCCGGAATCACATATTTTTTGATATCCTCGGTAATTTGTGCGGTTTCTATCCCCTCATCATGCTGGGTGGAAATCACAATCGTGTCGATCCGCGCAGCCTTATTGTGTGCATCATACTCCACAGTAACCTGGCTCTTACTGTCCGGTCCCAAATAAGGCATTAGATCGGAGTTTTTACGGATCCAAGCCAGACGCCGCAACAGATCGTGTGAATACTGAAGAGTCATTGGCATCAACTGGGGTGTCTCACGGGTCGCGAAGCCAAACATTAACCCCTGATCCCCCGCGCCAAGTTCTTTGTTTTCCCCCTCATCAACACCCCCTTTGATATCTTCACTTTGTTTGTGAATCGTGGAGAGAACCCCACAAGACTCAGAATCAAATCGATAACTGGCCTTGTTGTATCCAATCTCGCGGATCACATCTCGAACAATATCCTGCACGTCCACATAGGCCTTGGTGGTTACTTCACCAGAAATAACAGCCAGACCGGTGGTGACCAGGGTTTCAACGGCAACTCTTGATTCGGGATCTTGGGCCAGAAGGGCGTCCAAAACGGCGTCAGAAATTTGATCCGCAACTTTATCGGGATGTCCTTCGGACACAGACTCTGATGTAAAAACGTTTTTCATGTAAAGGTACTTTTCGTGGGTAATTATAGAAATTCATTCTCTCTTGAGCTGCTCATCGCAGGTGTGGACGAACGAATCTGGACAAAGACGGATTAAAATACAAAAATCCGGAATGTAGAGTTCACTCTATCCGTAGAAATTAGAATTCAAAGAGAGAACCACCCGTTCCCGAATCCATGGAACGTGTGCCCCTTGAAGACCCCACACTTGTGGGGGGCGCCCCCAGAAGCTCAAAGGTTTTTTCAGTAGCGGTTCTCCCTTTTGGGGTTCTTTGAAGAAATCCCTCCTGAATTAAAAACGGTTCATAGACCTCTTCTATCGTGTCCTTTTCCTCTCCAACCGCAACAGCCAGGGTCCCTAATCCCACAGGCCCCCCGCGGTAGTGATCCACAATGGTTTTGAGGATTCGGATGTCCATCTCATCAAGTCCGTTCTGATCCACATCCAGCGCGTTAAGAGCCAGGTCGGCAATCTCACGATCGATCACAGATCGATCTTCTACCTGTGCAAAGTCACGGGTTCTGCGCAACAAACGGTTTGCAATACGGGGAGTTCCCCGGCTTCTGCGGGCGATTTCGTGAGCCCCTTCTTCCGAAAGTTCAAATCCCAGGATTGAGGCAGATCGCAATACAATCCGCTGCAGGAGTTCTACGCCATAATAGTCCAGCCTCATATCAATCCCAAACCGATCCCTCAGAGGCGCAGTTAACAAGCCCTTCCGGGTTGTGGCGCCCACAAGGGTAAACCGATTGAGTTCAATTTGAACACTTCGCGCACTCGGGCCCGAATCAATCATGATATCCAGCTTAAAATCCTCCATGGCAGAGTAGAGATATTCTTCCACGACGGGATTGAGCCGGTGGATTTCATCAATAAACAGAATATCCCCTTCTTCCAGATTGGTCAGAAGGCCCGCCAGGTCTCCTGGTTTATCCAGAACAGGGCCTGTTGTGGGGCGAAACTGCCTTCCCATCTCCCGTGCGATAATGGAGGCCAACGTGGTTTTTCCTAATCCAGGGGGCCCGGATAGCAATACATGATCCAGCGCTTCGTTACGCTTGCTGGCGGCCTTAATGAAGACCCTGAGATTATCCACAACTTTATTTTGTCCAATAAACTCATCCGTTGTGGCTGGGCGGATGCTTTTGTCGAGCGCATCCTCGCTCCCGGTAGGATCCAGATAAGGGTTTTTCACAGGCTTAACAGATTGATAATACATGGAAGTTAGTGCTTTATCCGTAACTTTTCTTTATGAGATCACCTTCCCATCGGGACTTTTTGAATTACGAGCTGAGTTGGTTGAGGTTTAACTGGAGGGTCTTAAATGAGGCTAAGAGAGAGGAACACCCTCTTCTGGAGAGGGTTCGCTTTATTTCCATTGTCTGTTCCAACTTGGATGAATTTTTTCAAAAAAGGGTTGGCGGGCTTAAAAGGCAACAAATGGCCGGGGTTACAAACCTGTCCGTGGACGGCAAGACCCCCGAGGAACAATTAGCCCTGATCCGGAACGAGGTCGTCTGCATGATGGATGACTATCGGACCCATTTTTTTGAGGTGTTGGTTCCACTCTTAAAAGAGCAAGGGATTGAGTTTCGGTTGTGCAAGGACCTGAATGAAACACATAAAGCCGTTGCAGAGCGATACTTTGAACGAAAGTTATATCCACTCATTATTCCGCTTGCCGTAGATGAAGCGCACCCGTTTCCATTTATTTCGAACAAAAGCCGTTCCTTTGCGATCAAGCTTGAACACCCCCAGACAGGGGAGCAACTTTTTGCCCGTATCAAAATCCCTACAAATCGTCCCCGCTGGATTCAAATGGAAGAAGAAGGCAAAACCATTTTAGTGGCAACCAGTGATATTATTCGAACCTATCTGACGCGGTTTTTTCCAGGAATGAACCTGCTTGCAGCCCATATTTTCAGGGTAACGCGGAACGCGGATCTGGAGCGGAATGAAGAGGAGGCGGACGATCTACTGGAAATGATCGAAGAGGAGCTTCGAGAAAGGAGATTTGCGGAAACAGTACGGATGGAACTCGATGAGGCTACACCTGAGGATCTTCGCAAGTTTCTCAAGAAAGAGCTTAAGGTTAAAGAAGAGGATATTTATGACATTAAAGGCTCTATCGGGCTGGCAGATGTTCTGGAACTGGCTAATCTTTCGGGTTATGACCAGTTGCGATTTAAGCCATGGATTCCGGCGTACCATCCTGCCCTGAGGCCAGATCCGGAGGAAGAAACCCCATCGGATTTGTTTAAAGCGATTCAAACAGGGTTTATCGTTCACCACCCCTATCAGAGCTTTGCCTCAACAACCCAGAAATTTGTGGAAGCCGCCGCGGCCGACCCGGATGTGTTGGCTATCAAGCAAACACTCTACCGGACTTCAAGTGATTCACAGGTCATGCATGCCCTGATCCGCGCGGCAGAGGCCGGAAAGCAGGTTGCGGTATTAGTGGAGCTTAAAGCTCGATTTGACGAGCAGCAAAACATTACCTGGGCTCACAAACTTGAAAATGCCGGCGTACATGTGTCCTATGGGATTGCCGGGCTCAAAATCCACTCAAAAATGACGTTAGTGGTGCGAGAAGAAGGGGATACCTTACAACGATATGTTCATATCGGAACCGGTAATTATCACCCCAAAACCGCCCAATTGTATGAAGATTTTGGGTTCTTCACCTGTGATGAAGAGATCACATCCGATGTGACAGAGCTCTTTAACAAACTCACCGGGTACGCCCCCACCCAAACCTATCGGCAACTTTTGGTGGCACCCAATTTCATGAGAAGTGAATTTATTCGGTTGATCGACAGAGAAATTTCGAACGCAAAAGAAGGCAAGTTTGCCCGCATTATTGGGAAAATGAACAACCTCGAGGATCCGGAACTGATTACAAAATTATACGAAGCTTCAGGCGCTGGAGTGGAAATCGAATTGATTGTTCGATCCGTGTGCCGCCTGATTCCAGGAGTGGAAGGAATGAGTGAAAGGATACGTGTAAGATCGATTGTAGGCAGATTTTTAGAGCACTCGCGGTGCTATTATTTCGAAAACGCTGGAGAGTGCGAGATGTATATCGGCTCAGCAGACTGGATGCACCGGAATCTGGACGCCCGCGTAGAAGCGGTAACACCTATACGAGACGCTTCACTGAAAGAATACCTTCGATATGTATTGGACCTGTATCTCCAAGACAATCAATTAAGCTGGACTCTGGACTCTTCCGGAGAGTACCAAAAAATAGAACCAAAAGAGGGTGAACCACCTGTTTCCAGCCAGCAAACCCTCATGGATAGTGTCAAATAATACGAGGGGTTTCAGCGATTTTCTTCCCGCCGAACACAATCTGCCAACAATTTTAGAATTCGGGACTTCTTCGTGTAGAAATTACTCAAAGAGAGACCAAAATGCTCCGAAATAGCCAACGGATCGCAACCCGGGTGGTCCACTAAAAATCGCACAAAGGCCTGATTTTCAGGGCTAAATTTCCGAATGCACCCCTCCAGAATCATCTGTCGCTCTTTCTTCAATAGAGAGTCTAATTGATCATAGTTTACCAGTGGGTCTTCTACATTACCACCAAACGCAACAGAGCGGCGCATCTCCCGTACATATTTGATATACCCGTGCCTGCAGGTGAGCTGAAAGTACTTGAGAAGCCCCTCACCCGGAGCGATTTGCCCCTGCAAAATCCCCTCGCAGAGATAAGCCATACTGTGGTTAACAACTTCTCGGGCCTCGGCTCGATTCGCCCCCATTTGATATTCTAGATATCGAGTGAGTCTTGGGGTTAACAAGGCCATATATCGACTCACACCTCTCTCATCACCGTTCAAAACGGCATTATAAAATCCATATACTGGATCCATGACGTCCTCCTCAGGAAGTTAATCTGTCAGAGCGGGGTAGTCGACCGGGTCTTTGCTCTTGTTAATTACGTGACCCGACGGAACAAACTAGAATAGAGAAACCTGATTTACAGGCGAACCCTGAGCCGCGCGGCTACCAGGGATTACATCCTGATCAGCATCCAGTTCGTTTATAAACTCGGGGACAAACCGCTTTCCAAATAAGCGCCTGCTTATCCCATCAAGAGCCTTTTCCCCATCCGGAGAAAGGAACAATACACCGTGAATATCTTCCTGGATAAATCCAAATTGCTTAAGATCGTTGATGATTAAATAGGCAAGTTTAGGTGAAACCCCGACCTGTGCTTCCAGGAATTCTCGATAACACGGCTCGGAGGCAATCTTAATTTTTCCCATCGTTAAAAACTCGGTATGGGTCATGGGATATCCGCCGGAATTTTTTGTTAAGAGGCGATCCCAGGCGGATTGGCTATAATAGAGTCCAAACCACCATTTTCCCTCTCGAATCAGTTCGCCGGTGAGGCTACAGCCCAGGTATTTACCCGGGGCTGCGCGACGCGGTTCTCCCCTAGAGCGATATAATGAAACCATGCTAGCCAGATCCAACTCGTGAAGATTAGGCGGGTAAACCAGAACAGGGGATTTGGTTGCGGCCATGTAGGGTTAAGAAATAGTGTCGACTCTCTTTCGACGATCGTTCACGTTCTCGAATTACGGGAAGCGGACACAATCGCCCGTAGCAAAGCTCCAGAGCAAATTAACGCAAAATCTCCAGAATGAAGCAACGGTGGTTCTTATTTTTTCTTACCGGAGCTCTTTTTCTTGGAGATTAATTCCATTGCCTGTGCAAGGGTAATGGATTCCGGATGTACGCTCTTAGGAATGGATGCATTTTTGGCGCCCACTTTTACATAAGGTCCGTACCGCCCCTCCATTACCCGTACGGGTTTTCCTGAAGCCGGATCATCTCCGAGCTCCAGAATGACGGAGCTGCCCCGCGAGGATTTAGCCTGAGAAAGTAATTCAAGGGCCCTCTCATAACTTATCTCCAGGACGTGATCCTCTTTAGTGAGGGATTTAAAAGTCCCGTCATGCACGACGAACGGACCAAAACGCCCGATGCCCGCCCGAATCTCTTTCCCTGTTTCAGGATGATTACCCAGTAATCGGGGAAGTTCCAGAAGGCGCAGGGCTTTTTCAAGATCCACATCTTCTGGACGAACACCCTTAGGAAGAGACACTCGTTTTGGTTTTTTTGACGCCGGAGTCTTTTCGGCTTTTTTTCCTTTGGTGGCTGGCGCCGAAGCTTCCTGTTCGCCTAATTGCACATATGGACCATATCGCCCGGTAAGCAAATAAACAAGCAAACCGGTTTCAGGGTCTTTCCCGAGCGGTTGATCGGCCGTTTTTTCCTGCTGAAGCAACTGCTCAATTTTTTCAGGCGTCAGATCGGCAGGGGAGAGTTGTTCAGGAATGGAGACGGACAGCTCTTCTTTGTCTCTGACAGCGCGCAGGTAAGGACCAAATTTTCCGATCAAGATTTCCACTCCATCCAAGCCCTCTATTGGTAGATCAATCTTTTTAGCATCAATAGGGTTAATCTTATCTTCCTGTCTCAGAACCTCGTCCCGCAGGCCTTGATCACCGAGATAAAAATCTTTGAGATACTGGATCGGATCCACTTGCCCAGCCGCAATACCATCCAACTTATCCTCCAGACCGGAGGTAAACTCACTATCGACTAAATCAGGAAAATGCTTTTCAAGTAACTCTGAAACAGCGAAAGCCGTAAAGGTTGGAACCAACGCTCTCCCCTCGGTACGCACATATCCCCGATCCTGAATCGTGCTGATAATCGCAGCGTAGGTACTTGGACGACCAATGCCCCGTTTTTCAAGTTCACGAACCAATGTCGCTTCGGTGTAACGAGCCGGTGGTTTGGTTTCATGGCCAATGGCTTCGATGTCCTGAAGGTGGAGATCCTGGCCTTCTCGAAGGGGAGGCAGGGGTTGATCCTGATCTTCAAGCGAAGCTTCTGGATCGTCTGAGCCTTCCACATAGGCTCGGAAAAACCCTGAAAACAGAATCCGTTTACCTGACGCACGGAATTGGGCGCGCTGATCGTTGGTTTCCCCTAAAATGGTAGCGGTTGTGAACTCAAGTCGCGCTTCAGCCATTTGAGTGGCGATGGTTCGTTTCCAAATCAAGTCATAGAGCTTAAATTCGCGACCACTTAACCCGCTTTGTTCTGGTGTAATAAAAAGAGAACCGGCCGGGCGTATGGCTTCGTGGGCCTCTTGAGCTCCTTTGTCTTTACTGCTATAGACCCTTGTTTTAGCCGACAAATACTCCTGACCATACTTTTGGAGTATACCCTCTCTGGCCGCTTTGGTCGCTTGATCCGATAGCGACGGAGAATCGGTTCTCATGTAGGTGATAAACCCATTTTCATATAGTTTTTGGGCGATACTCATGGTGTCTCGCGCGGAAAAACCGAATTTACGATTGGCCTCCTGTTGCAGGGTTGAGGTGATAAATGGAGGAGCGGGAGTCCGGGATTGGCTGGAAACCTCCAGGGATGCAACCGTCCATTTACCTGCCTCAAGAGCGTTTTTCAGTGCTTTAGCTGCGTCTTCGTTAAGCAGGGTTACTTGATCCGGCACACTGAGCCCGCCTGTTTGTTCATCAAAATCTTTTCCGGAGGCAATGCGTTTTCCATCTAGATGGGTGAGTTCCGCCGAAAACGAGGAATCCGGCGTCTTTGCATCCAGCGCAGCACGCAAATCAAAATAAGAACCAGACTTAAACCGCATCCGCTCGCGCTCGCGTTCGACAACAAACTCAACCGCCACAGACTGAACGCGACCTGCAGACAATCCTGGCGAGATTTTTTTCCACAGCAATGGAGATATTGTATACCCTGCCAGGCGATCCAAAATTCGGCGAGTCTCCTGAGCATGAACGAGATTCATGTCAATTTCGCGTGTCTGGCCCAGTGCTTTTTGAATGGCCTCCTCGGTGATTTCCCGGAAGACCATCCTTTTTACCGGAACGGAAGGCTTGAGCACTTCCACCAAGTGCCATGAAATCGCTTCGCCTTCGCGATCCTCGTCCGTAGCCAGGATCAACTCATCCGACTCCTGAAGTAATTCTTTCAGGTTTTTCACCACCTTTTTTTTGTCGGCCGGAATTACATACAACGGAGAGAAGTTTTCTTCTACATCAATACCCAAGGAGGCCCAAGGCTTTTTCTTTTCAGATGCCGGAATCTCTTTTGCAGAAGAGGGCAGATCACGAATGTGACCCATGGACGCATCGACGACAACCCCCTTAGGAAGAAATTTCCGAATCGTTTTAGTTTTGGTTGGGGATTCGACAATAACAAGTGATTTCATCAGATACGTTTACGGTTCTGCAGGACTGCTTTACGCTTAAAATGTAGTGGCAGGAATCAAGAGACACGTTCTATCAGAGCCTGGAGCTCTTCAGCGTGTTCACCAGGAGTAACTTTTTCAATGATTCCAAGTACCGTGCCATCCGTATCGAGATAAAAGGCTGATCGGGAAGGCGCGAGATACGTTTTTCCATACATCGATTTTTCAACAATGGATCCAGTGGCCTCAGAAAAACGAGAATCAGGATCCGATGCCAAAACATACGACAATCCAATCTTATCCGCATACTTCTTGTGCGAATTACAGGTGTCTTTACTCAAAGCGATGAGCTGAATTCCTCTTTTTTCGAACCATTCTGCGTGATTGGCAAGGCTCAGTGTCTGTTTGTCACAGCTGGAGGTATTGTTTTTCATATACACTGAAACTATGGTCGGACGATCCAGTAATTCTGAAAAAGGGTGCTTCTCGATAACGCCATTTCGTACAAATTCGAGCTCAAAGCTCGTGTCCATTTTTTCACCGCGCTTGATCATGATTTCAAAAAGATAGGGTTTTCAGGGTTTATCGTTGCGAGACTGTCATAACCATAAAAGAAGCCTGATTCGTTTCTCTTACTGGCCACCCCGATCTTTTTTTCTTAAAAGCCAACGAGAGACAGTAGCCAGAGCAATCGCATGATCAATTTTTTCCGCTTGAACCAGCTCCAGGAAGTCCTTCTCTGAAACGATAAATACTTCCAGGGGTCCCGATTCTTCAGGATGGGGGTTCGCCACACGAACAACCGATTCCGCAAGGAAAAGATGGGTATGATTATTCATTAATGCGGGATTCGAACTACATCGCCCCAATGAAACCCAGTGATTGGAGTGCATCCCTGTTTCTTCGAGGAGTTCACGACGTGCGGCTTCCAGAGGGGATTCATCAAGGTCAATGACTCCCGCTGGTAGTTCCAGGGTCATTTCCTCGGTTCCGGGCCGAAACTGCCTTACCAGCACGATTTCCCGCTCGGCAGTGATCGCCAATATGTTAACCCAGTCTGGTGCTGAAATCACCGAATAGGTAAATTTTACCTCCTCAGCATTGTTTTTAAACCTTTTTTCAGAAACTTGAAAAACGGGTGTTGAACAGAGTGTTTTTTCCGTACTTTTTTTCATGAATAAACGGGATATAAGGATAAGGTATGAAGAACACGGAAAACTCATTCCATTTTGACCCCACCAAAAATAGGGCCGAAACATCAGATGACATCCACCAGGAAAATCTTGCCGTTCAGGCATGCGATGCCCTGGAAGCGATTTATGCGACTGGCGTCTATCCTGAAATCACCGTAACCCGTTCGTGGTCGCGCCACAACCCGGTTGTTTCGGGGGAAATGGCCTCTCCGGCGACATTCAGATGGTTTTTACAGCGGGAGATGAAAAAGTTAATTCGGCTGGGAGCCGGAATAGAGATTCAGCCGTCTAGACCCTGTTTGGCACTCAGCGATCCGCGGCTTTTTGACCAGATCGATGAGGAAGAGTGGGACATTACCCAAAAGAAAATGTTCCTTTTTTCACCGGAGCGAATCGAGCTTTCGCTAAACCGCCTGGAACACTATACTGGAACTGATCCACGTGATTTTCAGCGGAATATTCTCTTTACCAATTACAACATGCACATTGAGGTATTCCGCGAGTTGTTTCCGGATGCCAAAGGACCTGAAAGAGATGTACAGATGCCAGCTTTTCATGCTGTTTTACCCGATAATCAAGGGTTCAGCCTGGTGAACATCGGCGTGGGTCCGTCTAATGCCAAAACCATCACGGACCATGTGGCGGTACTTCGTCCCGACCTGATTGTGATGGTAGGCCATTGTGGTGGATTACGAAACCACCAGGAGATCGGCGATTTTGTACTAGCCACCGGTTTTATGCGCAGAGACAAAGTATTAGATGAAGCTCTACCAGTGGGGATTCCAATTATTCCGAATTATGTCTTGAATCGATTCCTGATGGAGGCACTGGAGAGGCATCAATTCCAGTATCGACTTGGAACCGTATTTTCCACGGACAATCGAAATTGGGAATTCATGAAACGAAAAACCGTAGAGGAGATTCACCAAAGCCGAAGCGTGGCCATTGATATGGAATCTGCCACAGTGGCCACCAATGGCTATCGATATCGTATACCGTTCGCCACCTTATTGAGTGTAAGCGATAAACCGCTGCACGGAAAACCAAAACTGAGCGGTCCGGCGGTTGAGTTTTACGCTAAATCTAAGAGAGAGCATCTTCAGGTTGTGATTGAGGCCATCCAGTTGACCCGTCAGGTGCACCCGGAAGGGTTACCGAATGCCAGCATACGGGCCACGAATGAACCCTTGTTTGGCGGGCCTAAAGATTAACGCAACGGAATTTCTCCTGTCTTTGCCGACTACTTAAAAAATTCCTTGTAAGATTTCTGCGACTGGGTGCTTATGAGGGTATGAAATCAAACAGGAACTATCCGGGATCGGCGATGACTGTTCGCGATATGGATCCCGACGAACAACCCAGAGAAAAATTAATGAGCCGTGGCGCCCAGGCTCTTTCTAATAGCGAACTTCTGGCCATTCTACTGCGAACCGGTAAAAAAGGGCTTAATGTACTCGATATGACCCGAATGTTACTGCAGAAAAAGGGCGGTCTACGGGAACTAATCCGTTGTTCGTGGGTGGAATTGACCCAAGAACCCGGCATTGCCACTACAAAGGCCGTCACGCTTGAAGCGGCTTTTGAGCTTGCCCGCCGCATTCAGGTAAGCTCGATTGGAGAGCGCCCACAACTGAAAAGTCCGGACCAGGCGGCCGATTTTATTGCACCGCGATTACGGGATTTCAAGAAAGAGGTATTTCTGGTGGTTTTTTTGAATAACTCAAAGATGGTCACTGGATCTCAGAAAATCAGTGAGGGCGGTCTTACAGCAACGGTGGTGGATCCTGCAGAAGTAATGCGTCAGGCTGTTCTTCACGGTGCAGCATCCATCATTATCGCTCACAATCACCCATCGGGAAACTTAAATGAGAGTCATGCGGATTATTTATTGACTAAACGGATCCAAGAGGCAGGAAATCTGCTCGGAATTCCCCTTGACGACCATATTATCATCGCCGGCGATGGGTATGTGAGTTTTCGTGAGCGCAATCTTTTGAAGTGAAAACCCGTATATTTCCTTCATGAAACCAGCCTTACGAAATGCAATTATTGAAGCCGCCACAAAATTGGGCCTGTCTGCCGGAGAACTTTCGGAGTTTATGGTGGAAGTACCAAAGGATCCATCCCATGGAGATCTGGCAACCAATATCGCCATGATTATGGCGGGTCGACTCAAGCAAAACCCCCGTCAACTTGCTGAACAATTCAAAACCGAACTGCAAATGCACACAGAGCTCTTTTCTACGGTAGATGTGGCAGGCCCCGGATTTCTGAATGTTCGCTTTCAGCCTGATTTTTTGACAGCCAAGTTGGCGGAA
>JAURMN010000022.1 GCA_030830725.1 Balneolales bacterium
CCATCGCAATATGGCGTTCACTCTCCTGCATGCATTCCATACTCCAAAACTCGACATTTTGGAAGTCGAAGAGCAAGCCCTGGGCAATGGCCTCACTCAGATTACCGCCACACTCATCAATACCCGGGCAATGCCTACCCACTCCTCACATGATCTCAAATACAAGATCGAGCGCCCGAATTTAGTGACTTTAAAAGGGCAGGACGTGATTGCCGGAATGTTGGTGGATGACAAGGATTTAGGCTTGACTTCTGAACAGAAAACCAATCCAGAGACGATTCGCGTGGCAAATATTCCAGGTACAGTTGCAGGTGGGGGTAATGGAACAGCCAGCAATACGGTTCGAGTCCGATGGATCATCAAGGGTTCTTCACGAGGTTATACCATTGAGCTCGACTCACGAAAAGGTGGAGTGGTTGAGAAGACTATGCGTCCCTCGTAAACGAATACCCTTTATTAGTCTACATCAAAACTGATGCCTTGTGCCAATGGTAAATCGGTACCCCAGTTAATCGTATTGGTCTGCCGGCGCATATAGGCTTTCCAAGAATCGGATCCGGACTCACGTCCGCCACCGGTCTCTTTTTCCCCTCCAAAAGCCCCGCCAATTTCTGCACCGCTGGTACCTATATTGATATTAGCAATCCCGCAATCGGATCCTTGATGGCTCAGGAAATATTCAGCATCGCGTAAATTTAGCGTGAACATGGCAGAACTAAGTCCTTGTTTGACTCCATTTTGTGTCGAAACAGCTTCATCGAGATCTTGATATGGTATCAAATAAAGAATTGGAGCAAAGGTCTCTTCTTGTACGATTTCGTAATCATTTTCGGCAATACAGATGGCAGGGCGAACATAATGCCCTCCATTCAAGTCGGTAGAGGCTCCTTCTGGAAGCCCTATACCATTCGATCCAGACAAGGGCTCACCCCCAAACACCACTTGCCCCCCCTCTTCTTCGAGCTGTTTTAAAGCGGCCTGCATCGCATGTACAGCATCTGCATCGATCAGTGGCCCGACCAGAGTTCCGCCTGCAAGTGGATCGCCAATCGTGATTTTCTCATAAATCGAAATAAGGCGGTCGCGGACTTGCTCAAAAATGTCTTCATGAACAATGAGTCGGCGTGTGGAGGTACAGCGCTGACCCGCAGTTCCTACTGCTCCAAATACTGTTGCGCGAATCGCCATTTCTAGATCGGCATCTTTTCCGATGATGATGGCATTATTTCCACCAAGTTCCAGAAGTGAGCGACCTAATCTCGCGCCGACCACTTGAGCCACTTGTTTACCCATCCGGATGGACCCTGTTGCAGAAATCAGAGGCACTCGCGTGTCGTTTGTCATCCATTCTCCAACCTCGCGTCCACCATTAATCATGGCAAAAATTCCTTCAGGAAGGTCATTGGCCTTTAATACCTTGGCAATTATATTCTGTACAGCAACTCCACAAAGAGGCACTTTTTCGGAGGGTTTCCAGACTACTACATCGCCACAAACCGCTGCAATCATGGCATTCCAAGAGTAGACCGCTACCGGGAAATTAAACGCGGAAATAATTCCCACCACGCCCAGTGGATGCCACTGTTCATACATGCGATGCAATGGACGTTCGGAGTGCATGGTCAGACCATAGAGCTGACGCGAAAGACCTACGGCAAAATCGCAGATATCGATCATCTCCTGCACTTCACCCAGACCTTCTTGATAAATTTTCCCCATTTCATAGGAAACCAGACGCCCAAGGTCTTCTTTGTGCTTACGGAGTTCATCCCCAATTTGACGCACGATTTCACCTCTCTTAGGAGCCGGCATCATACGCCATACAGGGAACGCCTCTTGTGCGACATCCATTACCTGATCATATTCGGCGCGTGTTGTTTCTCGTACTGCAGCAATTTTTTTGCCATTAATTGGGGTATGGCTGTCGAAGGTTTTACCCGCTCCAAAATGATTTTGTCCGGTAGACGTCCCATAATTTAAATCAGTGATACCAAGGTTTTTCAAAAAATCCATTGCTTTCTCCTATTTTACAGCATACTTCGAGTGGATGACGATCTCGTGTCGACCACTCGTAAACACGATTTGAATGTAGGTTCAACCTAAAACTAGGCCATCTTGAATCAATCCGTTCAACGACTCTCTGAAAGCCGTCTTAAAACTTGGCGGAAGCTCCAATCACCGAAATATCGGAAAAAAATGGGTCTTTTTTTGGCCGAAGGTGAACGGACAGTGGACCAGATTTTGCAAAATGGGCAATTGGAAATAGAAGCTGTGATTGTTGGGGAAACCCGCCTGTCGAAAGGATCGATTGGACATCATTGCTTGACTGCAATCAAGCCATTATTTTCGGCAACTTCAGAGCAAATCGCTACCCTCTCCGACACCGAAACACCCCAGGAAGTAATGGCAATTTGCCGAATCCCGGCTTTACTCACCGAGATTCAGTTAGTGCGACGTCCAAACTCAGCCACAGGGTTTACGCTCCCGATTATTCTGGCTTTAGATGGTATTCAAGACCCGGGAAATATGGGAACCATTCTACGATCGGCTGCCTGGTTTGGTGTACAGGGCTTACTGTTTGGGAAAGGAAACGTTGATCCCTGGAATCCAAAAGTGGTTCGGTCTTCAGTGGGAGGAATAGCGGGGATTGCGGCTGCTGAGGGCAATTTACAGGAGTCTATCGGACGTCTGAAAGAGCTTGGGTGTCGCATTTGTAGTCTCGAGCTGGGGGAAGGGGCGATTTCCTTAACCCAATTTTTGAAGACGGTATTTGAGGAAGAAGCTACTCAGGAGAACAAGAATCAGAAAATGCCTTGGGTAGTGGTGGTTGGAAATGAGGCAAATGGAATTTCTGCAGAGGTATCGGTGATGAGTGATGCTCGGGTGAAAATTGAGGGCTCACAAGACGGCGCCGTAGAAAGTCTGAATGTCGGGGTCTCAGCAGGAATTGCTCTTTATGCCATTTTACACACCATATTATCAAAGCATAAATTGTAAAAAGGGCTGTTGATTTGATTCGATTTGTGTAGTACACTATATAAACCCTCTCCGACTAACCTAATGCATTGTCTATGCCCAGGACTTCTTCACGTGCAGCCGGATCGTCTTCAAAGGTTGCCAGCAGAACTTCCTCCAAAAACAAATCTAAAGGTAAAACCAAAGCCACGGCCACAGGCAAAACCAAGTCCAAATTTAAATCCGCATCGGCATCCTCTTCTCAACACTCTCACAGAAAAATATTTGTCTTAGACACATCGGTCTTGTTGTATGACTCCGATGCAGTAAAAAATTTCGAAGAGCATGATGTGGTCATTCCGATCACGGTTCTGGAAGAGTTGGATACCTTCAAGAAAGGGAATTCGGTTACCAATTTACATGCTCGGGAATTGATCCGGTTTTTGGATAAAATTTCGGGAGAAAGCCGGATGATGCGGGATTGGATCCCGTTAAACGGGCCTAATTCAGGACGAATACGGGTGCTTACGGACGATACAAGCC
>JAURMN010000146.1 GCA_030830725.1 Balneolales bacterium
AATCGTATAGCTGATCCTCTGTTGAAACTTCATGCCCCGCAACGAAATCGGAGCAATGCGCTCTGCAATACCTTCCACAACCTCCCAGAGCGGTTTTGTCTCCGTGTCCAGTGTTGCAAAAATAAGCCCTTCCCATACCTCTGTTCGCACCGGTTTCAACCCAAAGTCTGCCCTATCAAATAGATCAACATGGGCAAATTGAGGTACTCCTCTCAAAGAGCCGTCCATTTTGTAGGTCCACCCATGATAACCGCATTGCAATACCGAGCGAGTTCCATGCTTCACGCAAAGAGGTCCTCCCCGATGCTTACACACATTGTAGAATCCCCGAATCTGCCACTCGTCATCCAGCGCTGCATCCTTTACAAAGATCAATGGATTTCCACCCACTATCCGAGTCAAATAGGATCCGGGCGCTTTCAACTGATCCGCATGCCCGATTAACTGCCATTCTTGTTTAAAGATGTGCTCTTTTTCCACGAACTCCGATTCCGGTAGTGTGTATAAAGAAGAGGGAAGTGTTGAAGCGCGTTCTATCGGCGTTCGTTCTAAATCCCGGGGGTTAAGTAAGCGCTCATAAGACATGATTTGTCTCAGGTGTATTTTTCGCCTCGAAAGACTCTCACAGGATAAGAATAGGCAATCACCGCATAGTTTTCGAAATAGGTTTCTGCCATGGCTTTCATAATTCGCTCCGCTTTTTCGGCTCCTACAATCGATTCTATCTTTACATTTTTGCCCTCCCAGTCACTTGCACGTACTCCTCTGGATCCTTCTCCGTCCGTATCCGTGAGTGTAAATCCCTTCGCGCCTTGTGCACGCATTAAATCCAGAATGTCCTCCTTGAGGATTCGTTCTGTGACAATCGTAACCATGTGAAATTCTGATACGGACATCAAGATCCTCCAATCCATTTGGCAAGTTCGGCATAAAGCGGTATCCCCAATGTAAGATTAAACGGAAAAGTAATCCCAAGGGATGCCGTTAAATAATAGGTGGGGTTTGCTTTCGGTAAGGCGATTCGAACGGCAGCCGGAGCGGCGATATAAGATCCACTCGATACCATCGCGGCCAACACGGCAGCTCCCGAAACACTCAGCCCCGACATCAGGCCAAGCCAGACGGCCAAAATTCCATGCAAAATTGGAACAAGAATTCCGAATCCAACCAAAAACAACCCAACTTTGCGTAAGTCAGACACTCTTCTTGCAGTGGCCATCCCAAGTTCAAGTAGAAACAGTACTAAGGCTCCTTGAAAACCTGAAACAAAAAATGGGGATACCGAAGCAAATTTTTCAGGACCTGCCACGTAGCCAATCACCACACCCCCAACCAGCAGAATAATACTGCTTCCGGTCATCACTTCATGCAGCGCTTTTTTGAGGGATCCTTTCGCCTGACCGAGTAGGTGGGGAATTAACAGGGCCACAATAATTCCTGGGACTTCCAAGATGGCCACCAGAGTAGGCATAAATCCCTCAGGAGACATCCCAATGGCCTGCATATAGCTGACCGCGGCTATAAACGTGACTGCCGACACGGATCCATAATGAGCGGCAATGGCCGATGCATTTACCAAGTCCATTTTTCCCATATAACGTAGTACAGCAAAAGCACTTAGTGGCGTAATCAGACCCAGAAGGAACGTAATCATTCCCGGATACGCAAATTCCACAAATGGCGTTTCACTTAAGGCAACGCCACCCTTAAGTCCGATTGCCAAAAGCAAATAGATGGATAAGCACTGATAGAGTGGCCTAGGGATTTCTAGGTCGCTACGAAAAAGTTTTGCGATTATTCCGAGAGCAAACGCCAGAACAACCGGGGAGGCAAAATTAGAGAGAAGAGCATCCATGCGGTAGTTTTTAAAGTGTAAAGATATAAAAAAGGATTGAATTAGGAGTTGTGAAACCTGTACCTTTTAGTAGGCAGCAATATTGGTTCCATTCATTTATTCATTCACAGCCACTATGTACGAAGCCCTTTCAAAGTATTATTCGAACGCTATTAGTATCTCCAAACTTCAAATCAACGCCTGCGCGGAAATCCATAATAAAGGGTGGAATGGGGATCATTCCATTTGGGCCACGTCCCTGTGCAGTGATGAGGTCAACTTTGGGTTTCAACATTTTAACGAGAAAATGGCTGCCCCAGGTCCTTTTATTTTGGGCGGAATATCCGGATTACCCTTTGTCGGAAAAACCGGGATGAAGGCTTTTTTGAGTCATGTGCCCACCAACGGTCTCGCTCTAATTGTGTATGGACCCCATATTGGGTTCACAAAAGACGGACTGATCGGAAAAGTATATCGGAAGAATCAACAGAAGCCGAGTTCTTGTTGCGGATCCATTTCAGCCGCAGTCATTGCGATCAGGGAAAATCATGCCGGAGCACTGGACGATCCCAGTGACTACCAACAGACCAAGGTGATTCAATATTTGTCCATGTACAAAGAAGAAATCCTTCAGCATGAAAATCCAATTCTGATTGCAACTGAAAAAGCCTATGAATCCATTGAAGAAAATCTGAATCACATACTCGAAGAGAGTCTGCCACTTTTTCCTGGAATCCGAATCGGACTTATCGGGGGAATTCAGATTAATACGGATTTTTGGGGTGAGGATTATTTCGATATCCGCCGATATGAGTGGATACAGAATTGATTCTTCATGAAAGTCCGCGAATAGCAAGAATCATAAACAACATATCATATTTATGATCAGGCACTTATAGGTGAATTATTAAAAAATATTTAACATCGTTTATCCCTTTTGGTTGTCTTTTATTTGATGTCCACCTTTCACCCATTTATCAGTTATATGAACCCAATCCTATTTCTACCGAAAGCTATTTTTCTGAGATTTTTATCAGCTCTTTTCTTAACCGTATGCTTGCTTTCTCTACACGATGCAGAGGCTCAGGGGTTGAAAAAATTACGTGAGGTTGCACGAAATGTAGAGGGTAAGGCAAAATCAAAAATCGAAAATAAAATCGATGAAGAAATTAATAATAAAATATATAATAAGACGGATGAAACATTAGAAAAATGGTTTGGATCTGGAGTCCAACAAAATCAGTTGGGTTTAAGTGGTTCTTCTACCTCCCAAAGTGGAAATGACATATCAGGGTTTGGAGCATTTGGATTGAATAGTAATGCCTCGACAGAATCCGTTTATTCATTCGATTATAAGGTATCGCATTTCTTCGAAAGTACTGAAAACGGAAAGTTAACTCGGTCTCGAATGATCTCGTATATCAACAATACTGAACCCTACTTCGCATTAGAGTTTAAAACTCTGGATTCAAACTCTGAATCCTACAATAATTCCACAGATGCCTACATGATAATGGACAGTAAAAATATGGCGATGGTGATGCTTGTGTCGGAGAATGAGAAACGATCTTCTATCGTATTTTCAATTCCTGAATCTGATTCTAATACAGAAGCGAATGAACCCTTTGAATCAGTAGATTCGGATATGTCCTCTGCGTTCGATATGACATATGGCTATCAGGAAATCGGTACAAGAACAATATCAGGATTTAGCGCAAAAGGATATCGAACAGGGGATAGCTCTGCAGACATTGAAATTTGGATCACGGACGAAACGATCAAGGGGTATGAGGAAATCATCACTTCAAACTCCTCAATACCCTTACTAACCATGTTTGCACCTTATGCAACAAGGAGTGGCATGGTAGTCGAAATGGTCTTGAATGACAGACAGTCTGGTTCGAAAACAACCATGCGTGTTGAGGAGGGTTCTGGTCCAACAAGCTTAAGAATTAGTATGTCGGATTGGCCTCGAACCATGTAAAACGCATCGGATTGAGAATCACTTCTCTTATCTGCACTATTTACGCTCTTGGTATTCTGTCTGAATTGCATATAATTGGATTGTTAGGATTTCAAAAATATGTTCTCAAATTATAGGGGTGATTCGTCCTAATTATTCCTGCATTATTTCCTCGCATTTATTCACCATTATCTAACTCTCTTGCTATGGCTTCTCTTATTGCATTGCTTCTTTTCTTCAACTCACCACTCCCTCAGAGCCTACCCGAATCATCCACGACTTCCTCTGATACCACTTTTCCTAAGCATGACAAGGAATTGCCCCTAGATCCTGCAAGGCAACTCAGCTTTACTACTCAGGAAGGAACCTGGATGTCTGTCGATGTAAGTCCGGATGGAAAAACCCTTTTATTTGATCTGCTCGGTGATCTCTATACGATGCCTATTGAGGGAGGTAAAGCTACACAATTGACAAAAGGGATGGCATTTGATACTCACCCGGTGTATTCACCAGATGGAAGCAAAGTCTTGTTTATGTCTGACCGAAGTGGAGGCGAAAATGCATGGATTCTCGATCTGACCACTCAAGAAACAACACAAATGACAGAGGAACAGAACGAGGCGATGATCAATGGAGACTGGTCACCAGATGGAGAGCTTTTCGTAGTTTCTCGTGGTCGTCGGAATTTTAAACTCCATGTTATGCACAAGGATGGAGGACGAGGTGTTGCTGTGGTAGATGAACCCTCCAATTTGAAAGCAATAGATCCTGAGTTTAGTGCGGATGGCAAACGCATCTATTATTCGAGAAGAACCAGCGCTTGGAATTATAACGCTCAGTTCCCTCAATATTCCATCGGGATGTATAATCTGGAGACAGGTCGCAACACAACTCTACTCACCAGATATGGATCGGCCTTCACTCCTACACTTTCGCCAGATGGTAAATGGATGGTATACGGAACCCGATTTGAATCCGAAACAGGTCTTGTTTTACGAAATATGGAGACAGGTGTGGAAGAATGGCTAGCCTATCCTGTTCAGAGAGATGATCAAGAATCACAAGCCACCCTTGGGGTCTATCCAGGTATGAGTTTTACTCCGGATAGTGAGCATCTGGTCTACTATCACGATGGTGGATTCAAGAAAATCAACATCAGTTCGAAACAGATTGTTACCATTCCATTCGAAGCAGATGTTACAATAGAACTTGGGCCGGATATGACCTTCAAGTATCCAATAGAGGATAATCCAACGGTTTTGGCGACCCAAATTCGAGATGCCACTCCATCCCCTGATGGGTCCCAATTGGCCTTTACAGCTTTGAATAAACTCTACGTCATGAATCTGCCTGACGGGACTCCCAAAAGAGTAACGAATATGGATGTGACAGAAGCCATGCCAAGTTGGTCACCAGATGGCACTTATATCATTTATGTGACATGGGATCAAATAAACGGGGGTCATGTATATAAAGTGAATCCAAATGAACGTCGCATTAGGCCACAGCAATTGACTCAAAAAGCAGCGTTTTATCCAACCCCGGCATTTTCCTCTAAAGGTGATCGAATCATCTTTGCTACCGGCAATCAAGTTGAGTTTTCAAATTCCACAAGTCGGGGAGCGGCAATGCAAGCCATGGATGAATACCATTGGATTCCAGCCGAAGGTGGAGCATCTACCTACATTGATGATGTAAATGGCCGTCGATATCCTCACTTCGTGAAGGGAGATGATCGAATTTATTTATCGGATAATGACGGAAAACTTATTTCAATACGTTGGGATGGAACAGACCAAAAAGAGCACGTAAAAATCACAGGGATTTCGACTTTCGGTACCACGGACCCGGTTCCACCAAGTGAGGCCAGTGTCTTGTATCTCTCACCAAATGGAAAGCGGGTATTGGCCCAGGTCAATAATGAGATGTATACGGCCTATGTCCCTCAAGTGGGAGAAACCGTCACGATCTCAGTATCAAATCCTGATCGTGCCTCTTTCCCTGCTAAAAAAGTCACCGTACTGGGGGGTGAATTCCCTCGTTGGTCTGGAGATTCTGAAACGGTGCATTGGTCATTAGGTAAAGGCCATTTCATGTATAATCTCAACGATGCAAAAGCGTTTGAGGATAGTGTGAAAGCAGAGGAGAAAGCGAAAAAGCAACGGTCATCAGAGGGAGATAAAGCAGGTGAACCACAAGATGAGAGTTCTGACACTGAATCCGCTGCTGATTCAGAAACGACTCAAGCATCCCCTTCAGAAGATCAAGGCCCTAAAGAGTATTCAGCTGTCGAACTTAAAGTCGAGGTTCCCTACGAGCAAGATATCCCCAAAGGCACGGTGGTATTTACCAATGCTCGAATCATCACCATGCGAGGGGATGAGGTAATCGAAAGAGGAGATTTAGTTATTGTAAATCGGCGTATACAGGCGGTTGGGCCCTCTGGAACCGTAGAAATTCCAGCCGGAGCCACCGTGCTCGATATGAATGGAAAAACTATTCTTCCTGGATTTGTAGACACGCATGCACATTTGCGTTCTACAAGCATGCTTCATAAAGAACAAGAATGGAGTTATGCAGCTAATCTAGCCTATGGAGTTACAACAACTCGTGACCCTCAGACGGGTACAACCGATGTGTTGACTTATGGCGATATGGTGCAGGCAGGAATTATGATCGGCCCGAGAATCTATTCTACCGGTCCTGGTGTAGGGTATTGGGGGTATAATTTGAAAAGTCTGGAGCATACTCGAGATGTGCTACGTCAATACAGTGAATATTTTGATACTAAGACGATCAAAATGTACCGAGTTGGTAACCGTAAACAGCGTCAATGGATCATTCAGGCATCTCATGAACAGAAGTTAATGCCTACAACAGAGGGATCTTTGGATGTCCGTCTAAACTACACCCAGCTTCTCGATGGTTATCCCGGGCATGAGCATAACATCCCAATCTCAAGCGTATATGAGGATTTCATCAAAACCACTGCTTTTGTAAAAATGGCGGTTACACCTACGATGCTTGTTGCCTATGGCGGTCCATGGGCTGAGGAGTATTTTTACAGTCGTGAAAATCCATATGATGATGAGAAATTAGCCCGATTTACTCCTTGGGATGTTCTGGCATCATCTACTCGACGTCGTGCATTCTGGGCGCGGGAAGATGAGATGGTCTTTCCAATTCATGCGAAGAAGACAAAAGCATTTCATGATGGAGGAG
>JAURMN010000147.1 GCA_030830725.1 Balneolales bacterium
CCCTTCGTCACCTGGCTAATCCCCGGCGTAGACGCTCGCTGAATCAGGCAGTTTGGGAGCGTATTCTGGATCGGTTTGGAGCGGAGGAAACCATACAATTTGCCTACCCGACTACGCGGTTTTATACATCTGAACAGAGACCGACGGCTCCTGCCAAAGGATCCGATTTCAGATCTACTTCACCTGCACACGGGGAGGCCTAACGACTGGAGGCACATCGGTGTCATATTCACAATTCCGGCTCAATGGAGCCCTTTTAAAAGTACTCAAGCAACTTAAAGAAGACAGTCCGAATCCCACTCAAAAACAGCTACTCAAAAAACTCTCCGAAGGTGGAGATGTCATAATCTCTGCTCCTTTAAAGGATAATGCTGAACTCGCAGCTGTTTTGATGACGCTTAATCAGTGTATCAAGGATTCTGCCTGGACGGGAACAAAGATCCTCTATCTTACATCCGATCAAAAAAGAGTCGAAAAAGCACTGAAGTGGCTTTCTTCATTCGTGGTGGGAATAGAGGAGTTCTCTGTAGAAGGGATGGATGTTGTAGAGGCCGAAAATTCCGAGGCTTTAAACTTGAGTAAATTATCCAAGGGAAGCACCTTGATCGTATCCACCCCCGAATCCCTTGTACCTCTTGTAGAGAAACAGGATATGGTATTCCGTGGGCTAAAGGTTCTACTTGTCGAAAACGGTACCAAAATTTCTGATTTCACACTTCTGGAGCGTCTGTTTCCTCGATTAATGGGGGGCGTTCAAACGATTATACAACTATCTCGACCCTCAGAAGCACTTCTAAATCGATACAAAACCCTGTTGGGAGATTGTTCCTTTATCGAAGTGGACACCACGCCAGAAAAGGATGAGAAGAAGGCTAAAAAATCCAATACAGAATCAAATAAAATCACAGAAAAAGAGTCGGAGGAAAAACCGGTATCTCATGTGAAACGCTCTACTCTGGAGGCTAAAAAGAGTGTTTCTGGGCAGACTGTGACAGATTCAACTTCGGAATCCGATGACGTTTTGGCTTCCGTCCCAGATGCAACTCCGTCCACCCATGAAGGAGAAAAACCAGAGGAAACACTCGATATTACGCAGCTTCTTGAATCGCTGAAAGAGGTCACATTCAAAACACTTACAATTCCGGATCATACCCAAATCCAAGCCTTTGACCAATTATTTGAGCAGGAAAAAGAGAAAAAAACAATCGCGTACGTAATTGGTTCTTTTGAAGCGGATTCCATATTTAAGGAATTGCGGATCAAGGATGCCCGCCTGGTCTCGGTTCATTCCAAACTCAGAAGAAACACGTACGAGTATAGAATGAGTCGTTTTTTCTCTGGAGAATTGAACTTGGCTGTGATTGGCGGAAATCTGAAGACTTTGGAGCGTCCTGAAGGAGTCGAGCGCGTAATTTTCACAAACCCACCAAAAAGTAGCGATCAGTTTTTCCGGAAACTGTCACGGGTTGCATTTTCGGCTTCGCACGCCGACGTAGTGGTGTTGATTCAAACCTCTCAGGAGTCAGAGTTTCTAAAGTGGGCTATTCAGACCGGACTCAAATTTACCCCGATTGAAGATGCCGCTTTCAAAGATCTTAAACCAGTGGAGCGGAAAAAGTCGGACGAACGCAGGTATTCAGGTGATCAAGCAAAGACGGCCATTAAGTCCTCCGACTCTCAAAAAGCTCAGGGCCACCCCTCAAAGGCCGAGGATTCCAGAGGTTCCAGGGATCGTTCAGATCGTAAAAATGGATCTAAACAGGCAGATCGATCACAAAATCGCTCCAATCGCTCCGGCAGTACAGATCGCTCAGGTCGCCAGGATCGTTCAAATGATCGCTCAGACAAGTCCTCCCGCGGAAAAGGGCCTCATAGACCAGACCGAAACCGTCATCAGAAAGGCAAATCAGATCGGGATCGATCACCTTATAAGGGTGGGGAATCAAGAGAAGAACCGAGAAGAAGGCCTGAAGAGCCGAAAAAGACCACTCCATACGGATTACCGGCAGCTTCTTATGACCGCTTGGAAAGAGGAAGATCTGGGAAGAAAGAGAGTAAAGGACTTCTTGGAGCTATCAAGAAGCTGTTTGGGGGAGATTAATCTCCCCCTCATTAAACAAAGGTGGGATTAAGCAGACAGCTTAGCTGATTCTGCGCTTACCATGTCATGAATCGCAGCAAAGGCTTTGAGCGTTTTTTCGATGTGATGATCTCGGTGGGCAGCTGTCGGAATCAGACGAATCAGCACCATCCCTTTCGGGACCACCGGATACGTCACACCACTTACAAATACTCCGTGATCTTCACGTAATACGCGCATGATCGTCGTACAAAGATCTGTACTTCCCTGGGTTAAGACTGGTGTGACAGGGCTTTCGGAAGGCAGTACATTATAGCCAAGTTCACGCAGTCCGTCACGGAGAGCATTGGTATTTTTCCACAACTGTTCTCTCCACTCTGGGTGTTTCCGGATTAATTCCAGACGCTTACGAGCAGAAATCACAAGCGCACGCGGCAGTGACTTGGCAAAAATTTGGCTTCGAACGTTAGCTTTGAGGAATTCAACAACGTTCGGTTCCGTGGCCACATAGGCTCCGATCAATGCGAAGGCTTTGGCAAAGGTTCCAAAGTAGATGTCGATACCATCCTGCACACCAAGTTCTGTACCGGCCCCAGATCCGTCATGACCCAGTGTACCGCATCCGTGAGCATCATCAACAAGCAGACGGAAGGAGTATTTTTCTTTAAGGGCTACAATCTCTTTGAGTTTGCCCAAGTCTCCAGTCATACCGAATACGCCTTCGGTGATTACCAATATGGAGGAATTTGGTTTTAGTCGACTAGTCGCACGCTGAAGTTGTTTCTCCAGGCTGTCCATATCGTTGTGCTTAAACACGGCGGTCTCGCAAATGGCGAGTTGCTTTCCATCCACAATACAGGCATGGCTTAACTCATCATAGATCAAAAAATCATTCCGATCTACCAAAGAGTGAATTACAGACATAATCCCTTGATACCCGTAATTCAGCAGAAGTGCAGCCGGTTTATGACTAAATTCGGCCAACTCACGCTCCAAAGCTTCATGATCATCTGAATTTCCAGTCATCAGACGAGCACCCATTGGAATACTGAATCCGTATTCCGCCGCGGCCTCTTTGTCCACTTTGGTAACTTCCGGATTACTGGCGATTCCCAGGTAGTCATTGACACTCCAAACGACTACATCTTTGCCATTAAATTTCATATCCGGACCAATCGGCCCTTCCAGTTTTGGAAATGTGTAATAGCCATAACCGGCGGATGTAAATTCCCCAAGTGGCCCTGGTCGGCTATTTAATTTTTCAAATAGATCCATACAAAAATGCGTCGAATTTGGAAATGATAACGATGGTAATACCTAAAGAGAGTTGACGAAAGAGAGTCGGTGTCGATCTTATTAAACGATATGAAATTCAACAGATTGAAGCATGGTTTTATGCTCTATATTTGTTGATAATTCAGAACATAGCTTAAAAATACAATAAACAGCCTGTAAACTCAATAACGTAAATTGGGCCATTTGCGTATCTCGTCTGGGGCGATTATCAGGGAACCGAAAAGCCCCTTGAAATCTCGAGCATGGCATACCAGTCTTGACGACTGAGTGGTTCAGACGCGGCGACTACCATTTCTCGAATTTTTTCTAGATGACGAGTGGCAACCACCACATGTGGACGAGTTGGGTGAGCAAGTAACCAAGAAACGGGTACCCCGTTTACACCAAAAGCGTAATTCTCTTGTAGCTGCTCCGCCTTGGAAACCAGTGATTTTGTGATCGGGGTATCCGCTTTAAGTAGTCGACCCGCATAAAAAGGGGAATAGGCCATGAGTCGAAACCCATAATCCGAAGCCTGATCGATGGTTCCGTCAAATAATGGCTCGGTATGTACCACATTAAAATGAACCTGATTGGTAACTAATGTTTGATCCATATGAGCCTGAAGTGCACTAAATTGACTGGGTGTAAAATTCGAAACTCCGACTTGAAGAACTTTCCCACTTTCTACTAAAGCATCTAGTGTAGGACCCAATTCTTCCATATTCATTAGGAGATCCGGGCGATGGACGAGAAAGAGATCCAAATAATCAGTATGGAGCATTTTCAATGAATTATCCACAGACCATGCAATGTGCTTTTTGGAAGAGCTGTAATGTTTGACCAGATTCGCGGGTCTTCTTTCTGAGATTTTCATCACCCCGCACTTCGAAACCAGTTGCATCTCTTGTCGAAGAGAAGGCTTTTCTTTTAATACTTGACCGAAGATTTCCTCATTCAGATAATCGCCATAGAGATCAGCGTGATCAAATGTGGTCACTCCAAGTTCGATGCAGGATTCGATCCATTCCACGAGGGAAGTTCCGGTTAACTCCCACTCGTTGAGCGTCATCATTCCAAGAACAATATCGGAGAGTGTATCTGTTGGTTTTTGCATGGCAGGAAGTTAGATAACTATGAAGTGCAGACGTTGGCACAGGCCCTCATCAGAGGTCAGTTTCAACCACAAACAAGCCCTGATGAATATCCGAAACCACTACTTTATTTCCGCTGAACCAGGGATAAACGGACCAAGTACCCTCAAACTCCCTTGTGGTTTTATCCGGTGTGGTATCGAAATACCCAATCTCTTTGATTGCATTTGGATTCGGGTCTTTCACATCCAAAATGCGTAAACCCGCAAGATAATTGGTCTGGTAAAGCCTTGTTCCCCAGACGTATAGATTGTGATCGATGGCATCCGTTTGATGCTGATAATATCCCTTGAAAACCGGATTATCCAAATCGCTCAGATCCATTACTAACGTTCGTGTATAATGCCCGGTACCGCCATTCCCACGCAATTCATCCAGCTCATCATTGAAGAAAAAGTGGCGTTGATCCTCGCTTAACCATCCTTGGTGGGAGTACTGATTCCCAGGATAGAGATATACATTTACAGTTCTGGGATTCGCTTTATCCGTCACATCCGAAATCAGAATACGTTTTTCGGCTGAACTCACGCAGATTTCTCGCCCTTGGTAATCCGCATCCGGACCTTTGTAGATCACGCATTGCGTATCGTGAATGTACCCCGAACGAATATATCCACCGGCACTGCTTTCCACATGGCAACCGGCATACTCAGGAGTTAGTCTGTTGCGAATATCTATGATGTGAAGCCCTCCATTTGATGCGCAGGTTCCACCGCGAAAGGATCCGATCACATAAGCAAATCCACTCTCTTCGTTGATGGCAATGTTGTGTGCATTTCCAAAGAGATCGTAATGAAAATCATGTTCCAGTATTGCCGGCATTGCACTTTCAGGGATCGAGCGCAACTTTTCCAGGTCATAGACTTGCATCCCCCGTCCGCTTTCATCGCTCACCACATACATGGTGTTTTGGTAGGTTTTGATATCTCGCCAAGCTGCGGCACCTTTACCCGAAGTGTCATTATCATCGTGATACTCGAAGCGAATGGCTGATTTGAGGTTAATTGGGGAGTTTGATTCTGCAAAAATATCGCGTGGCACGATTTTTTCCGGTTCAGGCATTTTCCCAACATAAATCGGGTTTTTGGCATCACTAATATCAAAGATCGCGGTTCCATCCGTAAGGCCAAGCAGAGTATACTCTTTCTTAGTTTGAGGATCGGTCCATCCCCAAATATCATTGGCATCCTGATCTTCTTCATCCATCTCAATTAAGCTCACAAAGGCACGCAAGTGAACATTCAAGCATGGATATTTCACATCGGTTTCCGTATTCAGTGAAAACCCATCCATACAGTCCATCGGATCGGGTTCTTCCTTACTGGACAACGCATCACAGGAGGCTAAAAACGTGAAGCTTAATAAAGGTAAAATGAAATAAAAAACACGTGACTTCATGATCGAAAAATGAATCAAGGTTGAGTGAAATGGTTCATGAGTGGCGTAAAGTAGCAATTAAGCTAATGAACATACCAAACTGTTTGAGAAATAATTCGCGGCTTGAAATTTCACTCAAGATGATATGTAAAGAGCCGTCTTCAAGACGTAATGTTGCAAAATGATTGCGGATAAACTCAGCAATTTCAGGATGTAGAGGAGTGTTTTCACCTAGTAATGGTGAATGAAATACTACCGCATCAACCGTCTGGGTCAAGCCATACACAAATTCTCCCTCCTCCTCGAAAAGAAAGGAATGGGTGAATTCCAATACTTCGGCCAGGACCTCGTTTACGGTCGGATCCTGTGCAAGGATAATCTCTTTGAGATTCTTAAGCCATTCAATGGACATTAGGATATCAATTTAATTTGAATGATCTAGTTTGTCTATCGCCATCTCCGCAAGACGTCTTCCGGCATCACGAATCGGAATACTCACCGCAGATGCCCCTACTTTTTCTAACGATTCACGTTCATCCGGACGCATAGTAATGGCAATAATCGATCCTGCATACCCAATCTCTCGCATCATGCGAGTGGCATTTGTTTTGGATTGTTTATTTCCCATGGCAATAAGAACAGCTTTAATCGGGTTTAGGTCGAGATTCTGCCACATATCGATATCCTGAATATCTCCATAGACAATTTTACGACCCATCTCACGATTTCGTTCAATCCGTTCTGGGTCAATATCCATCCCCACCACACGTAGACCATTCTCTTTTAGTTCATTGTAAGCCTCACACCCGGCACTCCCCATTCCCACCACAAGATATTCGGCATTTCCAAGTGAAATGATCTGCCGATCTGGATGACGAACGTCCAGCTGAAAACGGCTAAGGGTTCCTTCGAGTGCATTCCAAAAATTATCTTCCCAGCGGGCTAGGGTCGCATTAATGGCATAAGAAATCACAATAATGAGCGCCATTGTGACGATTAAATCTTCGGGTATATATCCATTTCGAGCGGCAACGGTACCTGCGATAAGCATAAATTCGCTATAAGACATTAACGAGGCCCCCGCGATGAAAGCGGTCCTTGAACGCAGTCGGAAGAGAACAAACAGGAGGAAAAATAGTGCAGCTTTAGCAAACATTAGTACGATCATCAATGCGATGAATCCCCCACTGTTTCCATCCGGCAGACCCTCAAGGCCAATTTCGAGAAAGAACCCTACCAGGAAAAACTCTTTGATGCTCCAAAGCTTTTGATCGAGTTGATCCGCTTTGTCATTCCCGGCCAAAATCATTCCTGCTGCAATAGCCCCGAGCTCTTCAGACAAGCCAAGCCAAGAGAAAAGAGCCGCTCCGCCTAAAGCCAATACCAAACCATATAGTAGCGCTAATTCGTCCTCTTTCAGGAATCGGAATACCCATAAAAGGAGTGGGCGCAGCAAGGGTAGAAGAAGAATCCCGACAGAATAAACAGAAGGAGAAGAGCCAGATGTGTAGGCTAAAATGGCAATCGCGACCAAGTCTTGGACAATCAGAATCCCGATCGCCGTTCGACCGTGAAGCGCACCGATTTCGCCTCGAGCATCCAATGTTTTTGCTGTGAGAATGGTGCTGGAAAACCCAAAAAGTAGTGCGATGAGAAGGGCAGACTCCTTGGTGAGGCCGAACCAGCCAAGGTGGGTCAAACCAATTAAAAGTCCCCAAATGGCTGCTGAAAAAATCAATAAATGGGTGATTCCAACCGCCAAAACTTCCAATCGAAGAATATCTCGAATCCGAATATGGAGTCCGACGGAAAAAAGAAGAAAGATCACGCCATAGTGCGCAATCTGATGAAGCATATCTCCAGCTTCATATCCGGTAGCGGCAAGAATCAAACCTGCAGAAAGGTATCCGATCAGCGGAGGAAGTTGAACTCTTGAAAAAAGAATTCCCAGCAAAAAGGCGGCTCCAACCCAGAGAATATCCATTCAAATGTCATTAGAAAACCAAACGCACTTATGAAAAAATACGCGAAATCAGTTGACGAGCGGCGGAGAGTTCGTCCCCGTTAATGGTATGTCCCATCCCGGGATAAATTCGACAATCCACCTCACATCCCATCAAGATAAAGATTTCCTCTGTCTCTTTGACGCGGGAAAGGGGGATATGGGGATCACGATCACTACATCCTAAAAAAACAGCGGTTCGATGCGTTGAAACGGGTCTTAATTCGTCTGTAGAGCTGCTGTTTGGTGAAGATGTACCATCTGCTGAAGAGGTATAGGAGGACAACGTCTCCCCAATCACTCCACCACTAAAGGCGAGAAGCCCACCAGGAGGTTGAACGCTTGAAGCTGTGTACTCAGATGCCAAACAGGCTCCCTGAGAAAAGCCTCCAATCAAGATATGCTTAGCCGGAAGATGGAGAAGTAACTCCTGCATCAGTTGATCTACTTTCTTTAGGGCAGAATCTAATCCGGGTTGATTTGCCTCGCGAGGGGCCAGAAATGAGTAAGGATACCAACTCATATCAGCAGCTTGAGGAGCAACAATATGTGTGGAATCCGGAAGACCCAGGTGATCCGCTAAGGGTAAAATGCTCTCAGCAGTGGCGCCGCGGCCATGAAGTAAAATCAAAGCGTGAGTTGCCCGCTCAAGCGGACTCCCGCTTCGAAGTTCGGGGATCGCACCGTGTGGATCGGGATCAGAATGAAGGTTCACAGTTCAGGAAGAGATTCTTTAATTCTTGATCGATGGGGTTCGTACCAAGGGGGGAGTTTTAAATCAGACCCGAGCTTCTCGAGGGGTTCATCCGCTGTAAAACCGGGCTCATCTGTGGCAATTTCGAATAAAACCCCACCTTTTTCGCGAAAGTAAATCGATCTAAAATAGAAACGCTCTTGAGCAATCGTGGGCTGGTACCCCATCTCGATCAATTTTATCCGCCACTTTTCTTCCATTTCAGAGTTTGGAACTCGAAAGGCAATGTGATGGATAGATCCTTTTCCAAATCGACCGGCACCTGATCGAGCCTGCACTAAATCAATATAACGACCCAGCATAGAGTCAGGTTCCGAAGAGTATCGGGTAATGTTCCCTTCGCTACCCTCAAGTTTCCACCCAAACTCCTCTAGGAGTTCAGCGGTTTTCCGAATATCTGGCACATCTAATGTTGCCCCAAAAAACCCACGGATGGAGTGCTCATCTGCCACATCGCCGGACGCGTGATTTGCAATTTCATTCACCGCTTTGTCTTCGATGAGTAGAATCCGAAGCTGATCAGGATCGTGAAATCCCAGAGTAGGCATGCCATAAAGGGAGCCTTCGTGAACATTGGTGACGCCTTTTGACTTCAAATAATCCCGCCAATATGGCAAAGAGCCTTCTGGAATAGCATATTGAGTGTCGATCGTCTCTCCAGTTTTTGGCTTGCCCTGCACGACATGATTCCAAGGGAAAAATGTTATGGCACTCCCGGGCGAAGCCTCATAATTCCCGTAGTAAAGGTGGTATGTGAAAGGATCGTCGAAATTGACGGTCTTCTTAATAAATCGGAGCCCAAGCACACCCGTGTAGAAATCGTAATTCTGCTTGGCAGGACCCGAGATCGCGGTGATGTGATGAATTCCGTGAATTTGATTTTTTTTCTCTTGCAAGGCCATACTGACGTTGTAAATCTTAGTCTACGGCCATCAACACTTAGGAGGATGAATTCATTCACTCCTTTAAGAAAATAATTCTCCTAAAATAGATCTGGTAAAATCTGAAATAATAGTGTTTTATCGACCCTTACGTCAACGAGTAACGGGCGGGGTTAATCTTATATAAGACCAGCCCCCCTCGAGAGAAGAATTTTCAAGAGAAGGAGGATTTTCAAGCAGCTCGAGCCGATAATATTCTCCTTGTTCCCATGCTTTCACAAATTGATCGTAGCCTGGAGAGCCAGGGTTTCCGGATTGACCGCCTGGATAGACCCCATAGGCAACAGGCCTTTCGCCACCTAACTCTACCACCATTCTCCATGACGGACCATTTCGGCCGTTGATGGCGTTAAGCGATTGATCCCCGCCATTTGTGAACAAAGATGTGACACCCAATCCGGCAATATCGGCGATGTGTGGAATTCGTACGTTGCTGGTCACACCCCAAACCCATTCGGAGAGGTCTGACCCATAATCCTCTGTGAGTTCAGCAAGAGTCTCACGGAAACTGCTCAAGACCAAATCTGCGAGGGTTTCAGTGCGGTCGGGGGTCTCTACGTTGTCATAAAATGGGGAATTAGGCTCATCCTGCAGCATTTGTGCCGTTAAATCTCGTTTAGGCCAACGCATTGGAATTCCGGCTGCTTCATATTCATCCTGCCAAACGGCATCGTCGATCTTATCCCACAGAACATTAAAAAGAGAGGGTGCGATTTGGGTGGCTTCGTTTACATAATCCCATGCGCGAAGGATTTCGAAAGCCTCTTTTTCGCGGTCCGTGAATTCGCCTGATAAACGCTCCAATTGTTGCAATATCACCGGCATGCTCACGGTTGCCAAGTAATTATAGGAATCCAACTGAAAGGCCTTCATCTTATCCAGTGTCATCTGATCATCATCACGAAGCAGATCGTTAATGCGAAGACCTCTTTCAAAGGGCGCAAAACGATCGCCTAAATAATAGGGATAGGACTTAGCCGTCACGAATTGATTCGCGGAACTCACAAATCCACGCTCTGGATTGATTTGACGAGGGTTATGATCGTATGGGACCCATCCATTCCACTCGTAGGAAGCACTCGATCCATCTCCGATCACCGCTCCCTGCCCCTCCCATTTTAAAGGAAATGACCCGGATACCAACATTCCAATATTACCATCTCCATCAATCACGGCAAAATTTTGTGCCGGCGCGCGAAACCCTTCAAGTGCGTCAACGGCATCCTGAATGGTTTTTCCTCGATTTAAATTGTAATACACGTCAGATTCATTGGATGTATAATGACCAATCCAACGCATCGCTAAGCCCTTCATGGCCTGGCCCGTTTCACTTGGTGCAAACCCATCATCATAGACCATGGGTCCATGGTGAGTGTATCGAATGGTATCGGAAAACACAGAACCGTCTTTGAGCTTGATCTCTTCGATTCGTGTAGTCGTCTCTCTCCATTCCCCTTCGAAGAGATACTCTTGACGGGAATCGTCACGATATTGGATTTCATACCAGTCTAAGACATCCGCGCCTGTATTGGTATTGACCCAGGCCAACGACTCGGTGAACCCCATTATAATGGATGGAGATCCGGGAAGCGTCACACCATAGACATTTACACCAGGCGCGTGAAGTTGCATCTCATACCAAATCGATGGCATACTCAAATTCAAATGAGGGTCTCCGGCAAGCAGAGGACGACCGTTTACTGTACGATCGGGTGAAATGGCCCAGTTGTTAGATCCGATTCCCGGGTCAACAGTGTAGGGTTCAATATGCTGTGTGATGGAGGGAGTAAAAGGGGCTGACGGCCTGGTCGGAGTGCGCGCATTAAAATTCCATTTATGATCAGGCGAAATAATTGGATCCATCCACTCGCTACGACCGGCCAGATACCGATCAACAAACTCTTCCCCAAAATGGGCCGCGGCATTTGCTGTGGTCAAATCACTGCTTCCTCCGGCTAAGGTTCGCGTCATATATTTCAAAAAGATCGCTGTGTAGAGGGGTTTCCATTCACGCGGGGAGACACCTAACAGCTTGTACTCAACAGGATAATCTTCCTCTGAAAGTTGATTGATCCAGGCATTGATCCCATCGCTATAAGCTTGTAAAAGGGCATATGTATCAGAATTTTGCATTCCCTCTAACGCTTTTTCTGCCCCATATACCATGCCAATCCGGCGCATATTGCGATCATAGTTCAACATTCGATCTCCCAGCCACTCTGAAAGAGCGCCTTCGGCACCTCGAACGGTTACCTCCAGCTGAAAAAGACGATCACGAGCAGTGATAAAGCCCTGTGCGTAGTAAAGATCATGATCATTTTGCGCAAAAATATGAGGGACGCCGCGCTCATTGTAATAGACATCCACGGGTTCTTGAAGCCCCTCGATTTCTAGATTGATGGCGGATGTGAGTCCTTTTTCTGCAGAGGAGAGAATACCCGTTACAGGATGCAAAAGGGATCCTAGAGGAGGAAGAGTTCCCAGGGGAATAGAAAATAGGAATACGAGCCCGGTCAGAGCGAAAAGAGTTCCGAAAAAGGGGAGCTTTCCAGGATTTTGATTTGATTTTGGCATTCGAAACGGATTAAAAATCGGCTCAAAATAACGACTTGCTATTATAAATAGCTCACCACAACATCATTTTCATACAGAAAACGGAGCCGCCACTTCGCATATACTCCAATGTACTGAATTCACGCACATCAAACTCGTGATCACGCATCTTCTGATTCGCATCTGTGCAGCCCTCTTGAATAAAGACATGTTTTCCATCCGGACAGCAGGCGTTCACGGCAAATCGCTTTGCCGCCTCATAAGAGTTAGCCTCAATAACATGAGGAAAAACCGCAGAGATTAAGTCTAACCCATCTTGAGTAAAGGCCCCGGGATAAATCAATACATGCTCATCATCTAAAATGCTCATGCAGGTGTCCAGATGATAAAACTCGGGAGATGTGAGCTCTAATGCGATAATATCGGTCTGGGTAAGTTCACTGATCTGGGAGTAGATCTCGAGGGAGGTACGGTATCCATAACCACCCCAAATCAATCGTTTACCGTAATGCCACAACGCATCTCCCATCCCTTCGAAATAGGACATCTCAGGATTTGAGGAGACCTCGTTTAGTTGGTGAATGTGATAACCTTGTCCTGCATACCAGTTGCGAATATACTCTACTTCGCCACGACGTTGAGGATGTGCCATTCGGCTCATGATCACATTTCGAGTGCCATTTCTGTCCAAGTAAGGAAAGCTTTGATTGGCACAGAATACTATATCGGGATATCCTTCTGCTCCTTCAAGTATGGGCACATCGAGCCCAATTTCGCGATAGGCGTTTTCCAGCGCCTCCCACTCCTTCATGGCCTGATCTTTATCTACCTGACCAATGTTTCCTTCCATGTGGGGATTGATCACATACTCGATGTCGAAATAAGTAGGTCGAACCATCAAAACCCTGCCGGGAGTTTGCATGGGTTCGAGTTCATCAAGTTTAAAATTTAGTTCCGAACGATGTTGAATAATCATAAAGTCTTTACCCAATTAAGCCCCAATTCTATCCAAATAAAACCCCAAAACAACTTCAGTGAACTTAAACTCGAAAGAGCATATTACCACAAAAAATCGTAAATAGAGCGAACGGTTTACTCTGTTTAATCTGAATCACATCACATCACCTAATTTCCATTCACTTTTGATGTCAACTTTTTGGATTTCTCTCGGATTAGTGGCTTCAGGAGGTGCAATTGGCGCCTCACTGAGATATCTGGTTGCACTACTGATAAGGGGAGTTGACTTTCCACTTTCGACGTTGATCGTGAATGTATTGGGCTCTTTTTTGATCGGTCTATTTGTGGGTTTGGTTCAGCATGAAACCGGCTTGGTTCATGACGAACATGTACCCTTTACATCAAAGCCGGGGTTTCGTCTCTTCTTTGTAACCGGACTTCTGGGTGGATTCACAACATTTTCGACCTTTTCACTCGAAACAATGGGTTTGCTTCAAGGAGGTGAGCCTGTAAAAGCTGCATTCAATATGATACTCTCGAACGGATTAGGGATCGCAGCCGCATTTATTGGATATGCCGTTGCTCTTACGATGAAGAGGGGATGAGCGCGAAGTAGGAGACTAGACCCACTACGTTACTTTGGTTCGCAGCAAAATCTTATGCAACAATCCCGGGAAGAATCGCTTCACATAGATCGCTGCAATTTCCTTTCCACCAATCGCGATTTCCTGTTTTCTGGCGGCCAACTTCGGGAGTAATTTTTCTGCAAAGACCTCTGTGCTCATGCCATTCACTTGTGCCTGATTCATCTGCTTCAATGGGGTTCCATCCTCTGTTAGCGCATTCATTGTTAATTCCGTCGCTATAAACCCGGGGCAAACCAATGTTACATCGATGTTGTAAGGATCTAATTCTACCCTGAGTGAATCAAACCATCCATGCAGGGCGTGCTTGGAGGCGGCATAGGCTGATCTCAGCTGAGTCCCGATTTTCCCAACCACACTTGTAATGACCACAATATGTCCCTTTTTTCGCTCCATCATAGAGGGAAGAACCGCTCGGGTAAGGGATATCACGCCAAAAAAATTAACGTCCATCACGCGACGATCCACATCTCCTTTTGTAGCATGAGCTAAACTTCGACTGGTAATTCCACCGCTGTGAACCAACACATCAACAGGCCCAAAATAGGATGCAGCTTTTTTTGCTACGTCTGCATGCGTCTCTTCCTTGGAAAGATCGAGTGGGAGTATTTCCACCTCGGTAGTGAAGAATTCGCACTCGCGTTTAACGGTTTCGAGTTCTTCGATTCGCCGTGCTGAGAGAATCAACTTGGCTTTGTTGCGGGCAAATTCCAGGGCAATTCCTTTTCCGATTCCGGAGGAGGCGCCGACGACCCAAACGACTTTATCCTGAAAGGCAATAGACATGTAGATGGTGTTTGATGAACCGGTTTGAAAATTCAGTTGATGGATTTCTTGTGCAGTTGCTGAAATGTAGCGAAGCGTTAGCCAATAATGCGAATTGAAATCCGTTATTTCTTCCTGATGAATAGAAAAAAGGGTAATTTTACGCTTGTAAGTAACTAAAGAAACTCAACTCTACTATTTTTAAGTCTATCCAAACATGAGAGCCATCTTTTACTTTTTGGTAACCAACCTTGCTGTATTAATCTTGGCAAGCCTGGTATTTTCCGTCCTTTCGCAGTTTGAATTTTTCCAGGGAATGCAGGGCAGTATGTGGGGTCTGCTCGCCTTCTGTACCGTTTTTGGAATTATGGGGTCGTTTATCTCCCTTTTTCTTTCCAAGACGATTGCGAAATGGTCATCTCGGACTCGCATTATTAAATCTCCCGAAACAGCTACGGAAAGATGGTTGGTGAATGCCGTGAATGAAATGTCCGACAGAGAAGGGATTGGTCGTCCTGAAGTAGGCATTTTCCCATCGCCTGCACCGAATGCCTTTGCTACGGGCTGGAATCGAAACAATGCACTCGTTGCGGTGAGTGAGGGATTGTTACAGCAGATGAATAAAGAAGAAGTCGAGGCTGTACTGGCTCATGAGGTGGGGCATATTACCAATGGGGATATGCTCATTATGACACTGATCCAAGGAGTGTTGAACACCTTTGTAATGTTTTTCGCCCGCATTTTTGGCTTTGTGGTGGATGCCGCATTGCGCCAACGTGATGAGCGCGGTGGAACGGGAATCGGATTCTTTATTGGGACGATCGTAGCTGAGATCTTTTTAGGGCTATTGGCTTCTCTGGTCGTGTTTTGGTTTTCAAGACAACGCGAATTCCGCGCTGATGCGAAAGCTGCGGAATTGACCAGCCATGATGCGATGATTTCAGCGTTGAAGCGCCTTCAAGTGGCTGCGGTTCCGGCGCATGCTCAATCTGGTATGCCTGAAAGCATGAAAGCGATGGGGATTTCTTCGGGCAAACGTATTCAGAAGGCTTCGCTATTCTCTACGCACCCAC
The DNA here is from genome assembly GCA_030830725.1 of Balneolales bacterium. Taxonomy (GTDB): domain Bacteria; phylum Bacteroidota; class Rhodothermia; order Balneolales; family Balneolaceae; genus JAURMN01. The sequence goes on from JAURMN010000147.1 coordinate 15,576, forward strand.
CTTTGGAGCAAAGAATTGTGGTTTTGGAACAAAGTCGAATTTGAGAGGTGTCGAATCAAGATCGTTAAAGTTTATATATCGATCTTGAGATAGCTTAAAGGACTATTACCTCATCCTTACCAAATTGACACTTTTCCTAACATCCTCCCAACTCAATCATGACAAAATCTGAATCTGAATCTACTCCCAAGCCTTTTCAGATTCGGGCGATTCTTCCGGTTTTCTTTGTCGTGGTGATTGATTTGATGGGGTTTGGGATTGTCCTACCCCTTCTACCGTTTTATGCCTCTGAGTTTGGAGTTGGAGCGGTCCAAATCGGCTTGCTATACAGTGTATTTTCTTTAATGCAGCTCATTTTCTCACCGATTTGGGGA
>JAURMN010000148.1 GCA_030830725.1 Balneolales bacterium
GAAATCGGAATTTGGTCTCCTGATTCGGTTAAAATCGTAAGATTATTGAGAGAACTTAGATCATTTCTACTGGCTTCAGTCAATCGAACGGTGACATCATATTCATCATTTCCATCTCGAAACGTAGACGCCTCAACCCCATTTATGGCCGAGCGCACTGTATTCCCGATATCCCGAGTATTTAATCCAAAAATGGCTGCTTTTTGACGATCTACTTCAACTGTTACCTCCGGTCTTGGTTCAGGAAGATCGGTATCAAGTCCTTCCAATTTACTGTAGACAGGGGCATTCCGAATGATTTCCAGTACCTCATCCGAAATTCGGGTGAGCTGGTTCATATCCCGACCAGTTAACTCTAGGTTAATCGGTTTTCCTGTGGGCGGACCGTCCTGTTGCTTCTCGATCACGACTTCAGCACCGGCTATACCCACAGGAAGTACTTCACGCATGCGATCCAGGGCTTCAATTGTACTTCCTTGTCGCTCTTGGTAATCCACAAAGTTTAGTACAACGGTCCCTTTGTTCTGAGTCTGTCCCGATCCCTCCATGCCCGAGGATATTGGAGCACCGGCCGTAGAAAGAATCGTTTGCACATCGCTAATTTGAGGCAAATCTGCGGTTCGTTTCTCGATGATCTCGATCAATTCGCGGGTCGTTTCAACATTGGTCCCAGCCGGTGTTGAGACTTGAGCATATAAAATAGCCGGTGGAATATCCTCCGGGAAAAATTCGACGCCACGGTTAAAAAGCCCAAATACAACAAAGCTTAGCATAAGTGTAAAAACGGCCGCAGCAACGACTTTGATCTTATTCTCTAAGCTCCAGATCAACGAAGATTCATACGTATTCAACAGAGAATTAAGTCCTCTTTCCTGCCACCAGGTTGCAATAGGTTTAAGAATATATCGATTGGCTGCAATCAGCAGTAAAGTCGATAGTAGGAGCATCACCCACGTAACAGGATTGGAAAACAAACCAGAAAGAAGAATCAGAGCTCCCACTGCGTACAGCACCTGTTTTCCTTTTTTTGAGAAGGTGGCTTTTCTTTCACCCTCCACATTATTTTCGAGTCTCATAAAAAGCGAACACAGCACAGGATTAATCACCAAAGCTACAAATAGGGAGGCGCTGAGTGTAATAATGAGAGTTTTGGGTAAAAAGGACATAAACTCACCTACTGTACCAGGCCAGAAGGCCAACGGGAAAAATGCCGCCAATGTGGTTGCAGTGCCTGAAATAATCGGAATGGCTACCTCTGCGGTTCCTCTCTTGGCGGATTCAAAATTGGAATATCCTTCTTCCAGGTATCGATAGATGTTTTCGACTACCACAATGGCATTATCTACCAACATCCCAAGTGCCAGAATCAGCGAAAAGAGCACAATCATATTCATGGTGAAGCCGACGGCCTGGAGAACAATAAAGGCGATGAACATCGACATGGGAATCGAAATCCCTACAAACGATGAGTTTCGCACCCCCATAAAGAACAGCAATACTCCGATCACCAAAAAGAGACCGGACAAAATGTTGTTTTCAAGGCTCGAGACCATCTTGTTGATCTCTTCGCTCTGGTCGGAGGTAATTTTATACGTCGTAGTTGGTGGAAACGTTGGAGATTGTTCAGCCAGTATGGCCTTAATCGCATCAGAAGTTTCGATGATATTTTGCCCCGATCGCTTCTTGACGGATAGCGTGATAACCGGATCTCGATCCAGATAGGCATAAGACTCGCGGTCTTTAGGAGCGAATCGAACGTCGGCAACATCCCGAATATAGACAGGTCGCCCACCAAACGTTTTGACCACTATATCCTGAATATCAATAGGATCTTCGTACTCTCCAGGTACACGTACTAAAAACTGTTTACTCCCCACGTCCACCGTGCCGCCAGGGATGGTGAGGTTCTCATTGGTAATAGCCTTAGTGATATCATCAAAGGAGATATTGTAATATTTCAGGCGAGTAAGATCCACATCCACTTTGACCTCATTCTCGAGTCCGCCGGCAAGATCTACCTCCAGTACTTGTGGTAGGGACTCAAACTGATCTTGAAGATCTTCCGCTAACTCTTTGAGCTCATCCAGCCCATAGCGTCCGGAAATGTTCACCTGCATAATGGGAAATTCGGAAATATTGATTTCCTGAATCATGGGCTCGTTCACATCTGAGGGAAGCTCTGCTTTTGCCAGATCCACTTTCTCCCGGACCTTTTGAAGTGCTTCATCGATATTAATTTCGGTTTCGAACTCCATATTAATACTGGAGTATCCCTCAGAAGAGGTGGAGGTCATGGTTTTGACATCGGATATTCCCGAGAGTTCATCCTCGATCACACTGGTCACCAAATTCTCCATGTCTTCCGGCGCTACCCCTGGATAGGTCGTAATGACCAAAATATTCGGAACATTAATGTCTGGAGAGGACTCTTTTGGAATCGAATTGTAGGATCGAATTCCGGTAATGACCAAAATCACAATCATCATCAACACGCTGATGGGATTGCGTAAAGAGAAGTCGGTGAGTTTAAACTGTCTCTCTTTTTTGAGGTCTGTCTCCTGTTGTGAAGCAGTGAGTTGATTCGTCACCGTTTTCCCGTTTGAGGAGTGTTTACCATTGGTTTGGGAGGAAGTGTTCATAGCCTCGTATGTCTAATTGAATGAGGTTTTCAAAACGTTTTAGGGATTGGTAATTACGATTCGGGTACCATTATTCAGATAAGATGATCCCTGTTTAATAAATTGGTCTCCCGCCTGTAATCCCGACAAGATTACCACATTACTTTCATGGATGGAGCCGGTTTCAACCACTACTTCACGAGAAATTGAAAATCCGTTTTCGTCCTGGTCTACCACGTATGCAACCATATTGTCCCCGCTTCTAAACAAATATTCTTCTCCGACTATAATACTCGAAGGACGGGTCTCCGTGATAAATTCAACCTCCGCTACCATATCAATTTTCATGATATCATCAAGGTTTTGGAAAGAAACTTCTACATCAAACGTACGACTGGCCGGATCCACGGCAGATCCTAAAAAACGGATCGTGCCTGTAAATCGTCTGGATTCATTACGATTTACCCAGAATTCGACCTCATCACCAACACGAAGCGTTCCGGCGTAGCGTGAAGGTACACCAACCTCAATCTTAAGATCCCGAGAATCTGCAACTCGTACGAC
>JAURMN010000149.1 GCA_030830725.1 Balneolales bacterium
AGCTTTACAAAGAGGTCGCCGCCGGAAATGAAGCACAGCGATCCATCGACTCCAATAGCCAAGATAATTACCGTCAGAATTTGGAGAAAGAGCTCAAAGAGTTACGCGAATCTGAAATGTGGAGAGCCGGAAAAACAGTTCGGACGTTACGACCTGAGAATAATTAATCGAGAGGGTTAACTCTAAAAAGGCTTATCTCTGAAGGCGAAAGAGATCCACGGCATTTTGCGTCGTGATCTCGGCAATCTCAGCGAGATCCAGTCCATGTATATCGGACAGTTTTTGAGCGATATTTAGCATGAAAGCCGGTTCGTTTCTCTTTCCTCTGTAAGGAACCGGTGCCAGATAAGGGGCATCGGTTTCCAAGATCATTCGATCCAACGGTAGCTGAGATACTACCTCGGCCACGCCCGCATTTTTGAAGGTAATGACTCCTCCAATCCCCAGAAACAGACCCAGATCGAGAGCTCTTAGCCCCTCATTGAGAGTGCCAGTAAAACAGTGCCACACTCCTTTGAGCCGTCCATCCTGCTCTTCTTCAAGAAGTGCCAGTAGCTCTTCCGATGTATCTCTGTTATGAAGAACAATCGGTTTTCCGGTTTCTCTGGCAACAGAGCAATGAATCCGAAGTGAATCCATCTGTTCTTGCATAGCTTCTCGACTCCAATAGCCGTCCAATCCAGTCTCGCCAATCGCGATAATTTGCTCTTGATCACACAACCTGCGCAAGTCTTCCTCCGGACACAAATCACCAGGCTTAAATTCGCAAGGATGAATACCGGCCATTTTATGGAATTGAATTTGATTTCCGGTTGTGTCTGATCCGATTTGATCGGAAAAAGAGATCAATCGATCCATTTGATCGAGTGAATCCAAGCGAATTGCAGGTAATAGGATCGTATAAATACCACTTTTTTTAGCATCAAGAATCACACGATCGAGGCGGGAAGCGGATTCTTCCTGTGGACTCCAAAAATCGTCCAGGTAAAGATGTGAATGGGTATCAACAAATCGCATTTAGAATCCTCTCTAGGATAGTGAAAGGGGTAATACCCCATTCTCAAGGTACTCTGAAAGGGGTCGGGCAAAGGAAGGGAAAAGAGTCACCGAATGATCCTTGAAGACGATTTCGGCACAGGATTTTGCCAATTTTTGATGAGCTTGGATCACTCCACCAGACAGCGCTATTGGAAGTCGAATCGTCGGCTCGAGAGATGAATTCTTTTCATCTCGAATAGAAGTACGAACTGCTTTTTCAAAAGGATTATCTCTTGGTAGGAGTTCTTTTGCGAGTGTAAATGCTGAAATAAATTGTTGTCCCAACCAAAATTTAAGCTCGTTAGTGATCGGTTCGGATAATACCTGCTGAGCAACTCGTCCTAGATGAGCGGAGGGACGAGTGGAAGAGTAAAGTTTACTCATTTGTGCGCCATAATCCAGGAAATCGGTTCTTTCACGGATTAAACGGAGGGTTTCCGGACTCCATAACTTTCGATAATAGCCTATGTAGATTTGTTTTCCTAAATAAGCTGCCGATCCTTCATCGCCCAATACATACCCGAGTGATGGTATTCTATGAATAATGTTTCCAGAATCGACATGAGCAAAAATAGTCCCTGTCCCAAGCAGAATCATGATTCCTTCGGAAACAGGAAAGGTTGCTTTTGCAGCACCGTCCACATCGCTGTTTACAAAAATTGAACAAGGTTCTTTCTTAACCGTGTCTTTTCTGCTTTCAGGAATCCATCGGGTACACATCAGTCTGAGTTTCTCTTCAACCGAAGATTTACTCTGTTCATCGGCACATCCCGTTCCGAAATAATAAATTTTATCAAATGGAAACATCGTTTCGTCTTGATAAAAAGAAGAAAACTGCTGATAAAACTCATTAAATGCTGTCGTGGATTTCAGATAGTAGGGATGAATGCCCTCTGTCTTAAAGGAATGATGACTCTGACCGTCAAAATAGACCCATTCCGTTTTGGATGCTCCACTATCGATAACAAGATGCTTCATCTTTTATCCTAACCAGATTACTTTTTAACAAGAGTTCCCCTGTTTACAAGCTCTAACTACGACGTTGTGATTCACTTACGGATCTTAATTTCTGTGGTACCCCCTGGAGAATTCATTATCTTCCTGCAAAGGTAAGCAACCACCGGAGAAGACTCCTAATTCCTGCGATTATGTCTCATCAACTCACCTATGGCGAGTATCTGAAAGTACCAGATTTACTTGATTTACAGAAACCTTTATCCAACCCAGAAGAACATGATGAAATGCTATTTATCATCATTCACCAAACCTATGAACTTTGGTTTAAGCAGATCCTCCATGAAATAGGAAAGCTGCAAAAGAATTTGGAGGCCGGTCAGGTATGGGGAGCCGTAAAGACCATGAGACGAATATTAACCATTCTCAAAACTCTGGTTTCCCAAATTGATATTCTCGAAACCATGACCCCTCTCGAGTTCAATAGCTTTAGGGGATTTCTCCAACAATCCAGTGGTTTTCAATCCATTCAGTTCAGGGAACTGGAGATGATCTGCGGATTGAGATCCAATCATGTTATGAAAGCCTTAACGGGCAATGAAAAGGAGTTCCAGAGACTCGAAAAGAGAGCTGTTGCCGCAACCCTTTGGGAAAGTTTTATTGCCTATATGAAAAAAAGAGGGTACGCGGTTGAAGATCCAAAACGTCATCATCGGGACGGATTCATCCACGATCCCTCAGAGCAGAATCAGCAGGTATTATTGGACTTGTTCAGAAAAGATCCGGAATCCGCTCATTTAGCCGAATTATTTGTGGATTTTGATGAAGGGATGATGGAATGGCGGTATCGACATGTTAAAATGGTAGAGCGTACCATTGGCACTAAAAAAGGAACGGGAGGATCGGATGGTACAAAATATCTGCATTCAACCCTGAATCAGCCTGTTTTTCCTGATTTATGGGCAATTCGGGCTCAATTTTAATTTTTTTTAAAACATACTGTAAGAAATCGGTTAGGGAGCGCTTCTATGGAAAACATACTTTTAAAAACCACCTCTCAACTCAATCAGATGGCTCTATCGCTTCAACCGGATTATTCAGCCTTTAAGGTCGCCGATCGGCTCCTCTTTACGGGACATTCCCATCAGGCATGGCCGGATTGTGCCTTTGATGGAATTCGTGACTATCAGGATGTGGTGACCGCGAGTATCGATCGAAAATGGGGTGAGGCATTTGAAAAAACTGAA
>JAURMN010000150.1 GCA_030830725.1 Balneolales bacterium
ACGTATCATATCGGGGTGGTGTCTACAGTAGCTCCTTACCTGCTCCCCCTATTTTTGAAATCTTTTCTTACCTCAAACCCCGGTGTGTCTCTGATTTTTGAGGAGGGCCTAACCCGAGATATTGTGCAGGGAATTGTAGATAACAGACTGGACGCAGGCATCATTTCATCTTCTCCAGATCAATCATAAATCTTCGAAAAGACCTGTTTTATGAACCCTTTGTGGGATATGGTGGGCGAGAACATCCGTTAGCAAAGCAGACTCAAATCGAGATTAAAGATATGAATGCCGATGAGCTTCTGCTTCTCAAAGAAGGGCATTGTTTTCGTGATCAAGCGCAAAAAGTGTGCCCCATGGTCACGCGAGAAAGCCAAGGACCCATTCAGTTTTCGAGTGGAAATCTTTAGACTCTGAAGCGATTGGTGGAAGAGGATTACGGGATTACCCTACTTCCCTGGCTGGCGATACCCAAACATGTGCCGATCAGAGAACAGTCAAGTGAGACTAGTGTTGAAAGAGAACATGGAACGGTAATAGAACATAGCGTGGTAAGCTTCTTAACAGGGGCAACTAGTCAGGCGGCCACTCGCGGGATTCCTTTTACCGACCCTGAGCCCTGCCGTATAGTACGTTTGATTTACAGTCGGAAATATTTAGAATCTTCATTGATTTCGGTGCTTGATACGGCTATTCTACAATAACTCCCGGACGAACTTCGGCATTCGCAAAAGCGTTTAGTCATCGAATAAACCAACTCACTAAAGCCCTAAGCCGCTTCATAGGCCGGGTGTTTAAATAAAGAGAAATCAGCCATGGAATCTTTTACCTTATTTGCCGAACGGTGGTTTTTGCTGATTTATCCAGCATATGGCATCCTGCTGATCGGATCCGCCATCATGCTGCAGCTCCGAAAAGAAAGTTTTTATGAGTATGTCATGGTTCAACTGGATTCACAGACACCACCGGCTCTGTGGCTTCAGCTGTTACGATCATTGCTCTTGGTGAGTGTAGTTTCACTCGGATTTTCTGCTTTCGCATGGAATTTGATTAATTTTTTCTTCTCCATTTGGAGCCTTGTCTTATTGTTCTTGATCGGGAAAATTCTCACGGTCTGGCCCCAAAGCCGGGAAATGATGAAATCCAATCCAGCCGCCTTATATCAACGATTAGGACGCATTGTCCTGCAACTGGGCGGACTGGGGCTGATCATGTTTCTGCTGTTTTATATCCAACTAATCCAGAATGTACCCGTTTGAATCGGCAGGCGGTCACGGCATCTATCTGCCACAATTAAAATTGAGCCTGGATAACAGCCACCGGGAAGCGGAATGGGTGTTTATCTCACATGCCCACGCAGACCATCTACCCAGAGATCGCCATTCCAGAGTGATTGCTACTCCTTTTACCCATCAATTCATGAGGCTTCGAGGGTTTAAAGGTGAGTGCAGTGAACTACCGTTTAGAGAGCGGCTCTCCTTGTCGAAATGTGATGTTACCCTGTTTCCAGCCGGACACATTTTGGGTTCTGCTATGATCCTGATCGAAAGTGATGCAGGACGACTGCTCTACACCGGGGATACCAAAACTCCACCATCACCGGTCACTGAGGGATTTGACTTGCCTGAAGAGGTGGACGAATTGATCATTGAAGCCACATTCGGATTACCGATTTATAAATGGCAACCCATTGAAGAGATTCAGGCAGCCATGCAGAAATTTGCTCTTCAGTCACTACAAGATGGGTATACTCCGCTGTTTTTAGGGTATAATTTGGGCAAAGCTCAGGAAATCCTTCACCTTTTGGCTCCTTTGGGAGTGGATATGCAGATTCATGGTGCGGGATTCCCGTATTGCGAAGTGTATCAACAGGCTGGATTTGATCTTGGTAATGTAAGGGCCTACAATCGAGCAACGTGCGAGGGGTCCATTTTGGTGGCGCCCTCCTCGGCTCTTGGAAGTGGATTTGCCAGTCATGTAAGTCGAATTCGAACGGCATTCTGCTCGGGATGGGCCTTAACAGAGGCACGACGCATGCAGATGAATCTGGATGCCGCATTTGTACTATCCGATCATCTCGATTTTTTTGAGCTGCTTGATGTATGTAAAACCCTCGCACCAAAACGAATCCACATTACCCATACACCCAATCCAACCGTGGTTCAACATTTCCTGGAAAAAGCAGGTCATCAGGTTTCCAGTTTGGAGTTTTCTCCAAGATCGGAGGATGCAGATGGGTAATTTTCTAGCCTTTTGCGAAGTATTGGAGGTGATTGGCAGAACACGCTCCACAGGACGAAAAAGCGAGCTTTTTGCCACCTATTTAGACTCGCTCAATGTGAACCGTGATCAGAGATTAGTTGGGGATGATTTAGACCAAATCATTCACGAATCAGAAATTTCCATCGCATTGGCTTGCCAATATGCGGGGGAAGGAGCCTTCCGTAAAACTACAGGGAAACGAGTTGGAATAGGAAGTCGAACCTTGGCGCTTTCAGCATCCAATTTCTGTGATATTGACTATGACGTGGTATTCAAAGCCTGCCGTACCGTTACAGGATCGGGTTCTGAGGCCATTTCCCTGTTACTAAAAAATCTGCCCGGTGTAAAACCCAAATTAAGACCACATGAATGGACTTTAGTGCAGGTAGAGTCTCTTTTTGAACGCCTTTCCGAGTGTCGGAATCGTGATGAGAAGGAACAGATTTTACAGCAAGTCTGGGGAGAAATGACCCCTCTGGAGTGTAAATATTGGATTCGGATTCTGGGTCAGGGTTCTCTCCGAATCGGGTTTGACAGTCGAAGTATCCTTAGGGCACTCAGCCGTTTTTCCGGGCAGGAATTCGAACAGCTTCGTTATGTACATATGCTGACCGGTAGCTTATATGATACAGCTCGAAAAGCAGTCCGTAGAGAGTTAGAATCTGCGCATTTTGAACTCTTCAGGCCTGTATCTTTCATGCTCGCAGCCCCTCTTTCGAAGAAAGATGTTAGCGCTCTGGATTTTTCACAGTATGTGGCAGAAGAAAAATTTGATGGAATTCGATGCCAGGTGCATGTGGGTGAAGGACGTGTTTCGCTGTACTCCAGAGATCTCAACGAGATTAGTGAATCGTTCCCCGATCTGGTAGAGTGGTTTCGCTTTAAGTCGTTGACCCCCATTGTACTTGATGGAGAAATTGTGGCCTTTGAGAAGAATCGAATTCTACCTTTTCAAAGGCTGCAAAAACGCCTGGGCGTAAAAAACCCTGGCGAAAAACTAATCCAGGAGATTCCGTTACTCTTTATCGGGTATGATCTCCTTTATCACCATGGTAAAGAAGTTGTAAACGAACCCCTTGAGGTGCGACGAGAGATGTTAGAATCGGTATGCGATTCATTCGGAGTTTCTTTTTCCAGGCAGTTTGCAGTTTACAATATCGACGAGGTTCGTACTTTATTTGATGCGGCAAGAGCACGAGGTAATGAAGGAGTCATGCTGAAAAAAAAATCCAGCTCTTATGAGTTTGGCCAGAGAAGGCAAACTTGGCTGAAGGTCAAGGAACCGGCAGGATCGTTGGATGTGGTGATTCTATATGCTCATGCGGGAAGTGGAAAACGAGGAGGAACCTACTCCGATTTTACCCTGGGCATTTCCGTACGAGAAGACAATCGTTTTGAAGAAGAATTCGTCCCTATTGGGAAAGCCTACGGCGGGTATACTGATCAGGAATTACGCAAACTCAATCAACGAATTCGGACGTTGATCCTCGACCGGTTTGGACCCACGTTAGCACTGAGACCGGAAATTGTGGTGGAGTTGGAATTTGATGCCATTCAAGTTAATAAACGGACGAAAGCCGGGTATTCGTTACGATTTCCACGTTTTCGCGCTATCCGATGGGATCTTTCCGTTTCGGACGTGGACACGCTAGTAGATGTTGAGCGTCTGTTAATCGAACAAGAAGACCGGGTTACTGAATCGCAAATCAAGCCGATTTCGTTTATTTTACCTGATACGAAATAACCTATCTTCGGGGTAATCAAAGGGAATCCTCTCGTAACCGGATTAAGCTGAAAGGAGTAAAGATGAGTGAAGTAAAAAGAAGGAAAAAAGGAATTATTCAGGAATTCAAAGAATTTGCGGTCCAAGGTAACGCGATTGATCTTGCCGTTGGGGTAATTATTGGGGCTGCATTCAACAAAATCGTACAGTCTATCGTGAATGACCTTTTGATGCCACCGATTGGTTTAGCCATCGGGGGAGTGAATTTTAAGGACCTACAAGTGGTCTTGAAGGTAGCCGAAGGGGAAGCCGCCGAAGTGGCGATTCGTTATGGTCAGTTTGTTAATACCATTGTGGAATTCATAATTATTGCCCTAAGCGTTTTTGTTGTGATCAAGGTCATGAACAAACTCATTGCCAGAGAAGCAGAAGAATCCTAAGCGTTTGCGAAGTAATCGAAGGGATTAGAATCTGACTCGACTGCGATTTACTTGACACGTACCCCGTCTTTCATGATGAATTCCACGCGCTCCGTGACCGATATATCCAATAATGGGTTTCCAGGAACGGCTACAAGATCCGCTAGTTTCCCGGGGGTAATAGAGCCTAACTGATCCTCCATACCGAGTACTTTGGCAGCAACCGAGGTGGCACTTTGTATCACTTCCATAGCAGGCATACCCCCTTCTACCATAAATCCAAACTCACGGGCATTTTCACCATGAGGGAACACCCCTGCATCCGTGCCAAAGGCAATCTTCACTCCGTAAGCGTATGCTTTAGCAAATGTGTTTACGATTTGAGGCCCAATTTCACGCGCTTTGGGGACCACAATTTCAGGGTAATAGCCGGGCACTTCCGCTTTTTCCGCCACAAACATTCCGGCAGTAATTGTGGGTACATAATAGGTGCCTTTCTCAACCATAAGTTCCATGACCTCTTCGCTCATATAAGTGCCGTGTTCGATGGTAAGCACTCCGGCTTCAACTGCTCTTTTCATCCCTTCATCGCCGTGTGCATGAGCAGCTACGTGCATTTCATAATCGGCAGCCGTTTCAACAATGGCGCGAACTTCATCTTCCAAAAACTGGGGATTCTTCCCAGATTTAGCGACGCTGAGCACTCCGCCTGTTGCCGTAATTTTTATGTGATCGGACCCGTCTTTATAACGTTGACGAACAGCTTTACGCGCATCTTCGGGGCTATTTACAACACCTTCTTCCGGACCGGGATCTCCCATCAAATCTTTGCGACGACCATTGGTCGGATCTGCATGTCCACCCGTAGTGGCAATCGATTTACCCACCGTATAGACACGAGGACCAGGAATGTATCCCACATCAATTGCCTTCCGTAAGGATATATTTACCCCACTTCCACCTAAATCTCTCACCGTTGTAAACCCGGCCATAAGGGTTTTTTTGGCATAAACAGATGACTTAAACGCAATATCTGCATCATTGTCACGGAACACATCTAGGTAGCGGGTTGGACCGGTTTCATTTTCGAGATGCACGTGCAGGTCAATCCAGCCAGGCATGAGGGTGGAGTTTCGAAGGTCAATGACCTCGTCTGCTTGAGATCCGGCTTGGAAACCTCGTTCAATCGATTCGATTCGGTTTCCAATGATCACCACCGTTACATTTCGTTGCGGTTCATCGCTCACTCCGTCGATGAGCAACCCAGCTTGGATATAGGTTTTTTGGGCGGACGTCTCAAATGGTATTAGAGTACCAAAAAATAATAGAGTTATGAGAATGTTTTTCATAGCAAATTAGTCGTATTTGGATTTTACTTATTCTTCAACAAAAACCTGAGCTTTCAGAATCAAATTTCGAGGGTCCACAGCAGGATCTTCGCGTCGGTTCAAGTGTACTTCCACAGACTCACGCCCCACAACAGGTCGCAGAACCTCGCCTCCGCTTTCCACCTCCACCGGCACACGAAAATCGATCTCTTCCGGAAGATTTTCGAACCAAATACGAAGGGTTCGACCTTCACGTTCCCATTTTAAATCGGGTAAGTTGGCGCTGTTCAAATAGAGATCAAAGAAAGCCTCCAAGTCAAGTCCTGAAATGCGCTCGGCATGTTCTTTAAAATCTCGGCTACTCACAAAGCGCAACTGTGTCCCATCTGTTTTTTCACGTGATTCAGGTGTAGGATAGGCAAATTCACTCAAAAGCTGAAAAAAGAGCTCGTCTCCGATCATCCCACGCAACGGGTGAAGAACCCAGGCTCCTTTATAATAAATATCCCCTCCACGCCCCGTTCCA
>JAURMN010000151.1 GCA_030830725.1 Balneolales bacterium
CCATCCGGATGCACAAGAGTGGGATATTTTCTCCATAATACCGGATAAATGGGGCCGAGATATCCTGCTTCATCAGCCCATGCATCCCAGATATGAACATCATTTTCGTCACGTAGCCATTTAATGTGATCTTCACCCCTCAGGTACCACAGTAACTCCATTACGACCGATTTAAAAAAGACTTTTTTTGTGGTTAAAAGAGGAAAGCCTTCTGCGAGATCCACTTTATAAAACTCAGCAAATGAAGAGATTGTGTCGGTTCCGGTCCGATTGGATTTCAGAACGCCATGATCTAATACGCGTTGAACTAAATCATGATATACTTGCATAAGGAGGATTTTTTCAATTAAAAATGAGTTAAATAACGATCCCGCCTAAAAGTAAAAGTGCGATCGAAAAATAAATAACGATACCCGTCACGTCTACGATCGTTGCAACAAATGGTGCCGAAGTTACTGCAGGATCTAAACCTAGCCCAGATAATATAAAAGGTAACATTGAGCCTGAGAGATTACCAAATATGACTACTCCTAAAAGACTGAGTCCAACCGTACCCGCCTGAAGAACGATATCTATTGAATAATTTCCATCGATCACATAAATCCAGGTTCCGGTGACAACTGCGCCCGAAAGCCCAACAATAAACCCAAGGAGAAGTCCTGAAAGTAGTTCACGAGTAAACACTCGTTTCCACTCACTGAGTCGGATATCATCTGTAGAAATCGCTCTAATAATGAGAGTTGCCGCCTGAGCTCCCGAATTTCCGCCACTGGAAATAATCATCGGAATAAAAAAAGATAGAATTGCAGCTGCGGCCAATACCGATTCATATGTTGCCATTGCCGTAACGGTGAACATTTGCCCAAGAAATAAGATCATTAACCATCCAATCCTTTTCCTAACCATCGTAAAAATGGTGGTTTGGGAGTACGTTTTCTCCAGAGCATTCATACCTGCCATCAAATGCATGTCTTCTGTAGCTTCTTCTTCCGCAACATCAATCACATCATCCACCGTAACAATTCCAACTAAAATTCCATCAGAATCAACTACTGGAAGCGCAATACGGTCATATTTACTTAGCATTCTAACCGCTTCTTCTTGATCATCAAATGCACTTAGAGCCGCATATTGCGTATCCATCAAGTCAGCAATTTTAGCTTCCGGATCCGCTAAGATTAATTGATTAAGCTTCAAATCATCGATCAACTTTTCGGAAGAATCTACTACATAAATCACATTTACGGTTTCTGCCGTAACTCCATATCGACGGATGTGATCCATACTTTTGGCAACTGTCCAATCGGAACGCACTTTGACATATCGTGTCGTCATAAGTCGACCGACACTCTCTTCAGGATACCCTAATAGATTCATGACCAACTGCTGATCCTGTTGACGCATGCTATTGAGCACAAATTGAGTCAAATGCCCGGGTAGTTCTTCCAATAGAGTAACCCTGTCATCCGGCTCAAGATTTGACATCACATCACTGAGCTGACGTTCTGAGAATATTTCGAGTAGTTCATGTCCCTTGGTACTACTCAAATAAGTGAATACTTCGGCTGCTTTTTGTTTTTTTAGCAATCGGAAAATCGCAACCGCGATTTGGGCATCAATTTCATCCAATAGTTCCGCTACGTCCACAGACGGAACGTCCATGAGCGCTTCTTTAAGTCCAACCCAATCTTTGGATTGGATCAACTCATCAAATTCAGGTTTTAACAATTGGACGATCAAAATACCAGGGATTTAAAAAAGGTATCGTCAAACGAACAAATTAAGCGGGTTAAACCCTATTCGATCGATATCGTGAACAAGATACAAATTTAGATCAGAAGGTGAGGCAGTTATCCTGGATAATTAACATCAAACAGACAAATGCCCGAGTTTGATTAAAGCTTCTCTTGCAGCACGTTGCTCAGCCTGTTTTTTATTGCTCCCACTTCCGAATCCATAAGACTCCCCTTCAAGCGCTACTTGAATGTCAAACATTTTGTTATGTCCGGGTCCACTTTCTTTCGTTACCCGATACTCAGGGGAGGATATTTTCTTCATTTGACAATACTCTAAAAGCATTGATTTGTAGTTATCCACCTTGTTTGACATTTGCTCCAAATCAAGATACTTGTCGATGATATCATTGAGTATTTTGGATGTTTTTTGGAAGCCATAGGTTAAATAAAGAGCTCCCAAGAAGGATTCAAACATATCCGCTCTGACACTTTGAGAGGATTCAATTCCTTTTCCATGCGATCGCTCCCCAATCTCAATGGCTTCGGCTATTCCAGTCTTCTCTGACAAGAGAGCCAAAGTACTTTTTTTAACTATTTTGGATCGCAACTTAGTTAAATACCCTTCATCAACGTGTGGATATTTTTGATATAGTTTATCGGCAACAACCAATCCCAGTACTGCATCACCTAAAAACTCAATTCGTTCGTAGGTCTCATGTTGATCGAGAATAATTGTATCTCTGGCTGAACGATGACGCAAGGCCTGTTCAAATATTGGGTTGGATTGCATCTCAATCTGGAACTGATGCTCAAGTACTCGCCACTTTTCTCTGCCTTTATGTGCCGATAGACCCTTTTTTGGCGATTCTATAACAGGTGAGGTTGAGTCTGATTGAGAGGGTCTTGAAGGTTTACGATTTCGAAAAAAGGTAAACATCTACTCTTCAAACTTTTTGAAAACGAGTGTAGAGTTATGACCGCCAAAACCAAAAGCATTGTTGAGTGCATAGCGTACATCTCTAACCTGCGCTTCGTTAAATGTATAATTAAGATCACATTCCGGATCTGGTTCTTTAAAATTGATGGTTGGAGGAACCAATCCATGATAAATAGCCAATAACGAGGCAACAGATTCTGCAGCACCGGCAGCACCTAACATATGACCGGTCATCGATTTAGTGGAGTTCAAATTGATTTTGTACGCATGATCACCGAAAACCTTTTTGATAGAATTGGTTTCGGCAACATCACCCAGAGGGGTTGACGTACCATGCATATTGATATGATCCACATCTTCTGGTCGGATACCTGCCATTTTTAGTGCATTCCTCATGGCTAACATCACACCATTTCCTTCTGGATCAGGTGCAGTCAAGTGATATGCGTCTGCCGTGAATCCATACCCTACAATCTCGGCATAAATTCTGGCTCCTCGAGCAAGAGCTGAATCAAGAGACTCAAGCACTACTATCGCCGCCCCCTCTCCGAGTACAAAACCATCACGGGTCTTATCAAAAGGTCTTGAAGCCGTTTCTGGTGACTCATTTCGAGTAGAAAGCGCCTTCATCGAAGAAAATCCGGAAATTCCAATCGGCCAAACCGGCGCTTCAGTTCCACCACATAACACAATATCAGATGTTCCATATCGTATTGAATCGAAGGCAAGTCCAATATTATGAGACCCAGTGGCGCAAGCCGAAACTGCACAGAAGTTCGGGCCACGAAAGTTGTATTTCATCGAGATTCGTCCCGTGGTTATATCGGGAATCATCATCGGAATAAAGAACGGTGAAACCCCACGCATTCCTTGCTCATGCAGGGATACGGAGGTTTCATAGAAGGTTTGCATACCGCCTATTCCCGTACCCACCATCACACCGACCCGATCACAATCAACTGCATCCAAGTCAAGTTTACTATCTTTGATCGCTTCTTCAGAGGCGATTAAGCCATATTGAGAAACTTTATCAAGTCTACGGGCGTCCTTACGATCGAAATAGTCATTTGGATCGTAATTGGGAAGTTGTGCAGCAAATTTTGTTGTGTATTCTTCCGTATCGAAATGTTCGATCATTCGAGTACCGTTTTTACCCGAAACTAGTCCATTCCAAAATTCAGAAGCGGTCTCTCCGATTGGTGTTAAAGCACCAATACCGGTGATCACAACTCTTCGGCCATTCGCCATCTTTGTATATGTAAGATGTTATGCTGTTTTTTCTTTGATATAGCTAACGGCATCACCAACCGTTGCAATATTTTCGGCATCCTCATCAGGAATGCTGATATCAAATTGTTTTTCGAACTCCATGATGAGTTCTACAGTGTCTAGTGAGTCTGCTCCAAGATCATTCGTGAAATTGGCAGCATCTACAACGTCAGCTTCATCGACGCCGAGTTTATCTACAATGATACCTTTTACTTTTGCTTCAACATCGTTAGACATGGGAGTGTAGGTTAATTATAGGTTAATGTACTTCAAAGTTTAAAAATACGATTTCTAACTCTAAAAGTTAAACAGTCTGTCAGATCGCCATTCCACCATCCACACGGATCGTTTCACCCGTGATGTAGGAAGACCAATCCGAGGCCAGAAATAACACGGCTTTTGCCACTTCTTCAGGCTCACCTGCCCGAGATAAGGGTGTTTCATCGGTGATGGACTTGAGGACCTCTGGACTTAATTCACCTGTCATATCTGTTGTAATATATCCAGGCGCAATGGTATTTGCCCGTATCGATATGCTTGCGAGATCTTTGGC
>JAURMN010000023.1 GCA_030830725.1 Balneolales bacterium
ATTAAGTATAATCTGAGCATCATCGGAAAAGGGGAACCGCACATAATCTGTACCGGCATAGAATGCAAGCGAAAAACGATCCTTCTCACTGGCATCTAAGTTGACTTTCCCGTTCAAATCAATGAAATAGAAAGCTTTTGGGATATTATCCACACTTTTTGAGAGCGCAGAAAGAAGGGGTTCCAATGTGGACCTTCTAATGGCAAACATGTAAGATCCTTTCTTGTAGGGGCCTTCATAGGAAAACCGTGAGGCCAGGAGTCCAAGGCTGATGGATCCTTCGGGTTCCACTCGATTACCGTCTTTATTGAACACTGTTAGCACCGAACCAAGCCGTCCTCCGTACGCTGCTGGATATCCGCCCTTAAATAAACGAACATCTTTCACGGCATCTGGATTAAAGGTCGAAAAGAATCCGAAAAAGTGTGTAGGATTATAAACAGTGGTTTGATCGAGTAAAATTAAAGTTTGATCAGAACTACCTCCGCGTATGTATAAACCACTGGAGAAATCGGATGCGGCCTTAACTCCGGGTAATAATTGGATCGATCTAAAAACGTCAGGTTCCAGAACCGACGGAAGTTTTTTGATTAACTCCGTTTTGACCTGAGCTACACCAATGTTTCGTTGAGCCTCTTTTTCCGCATGCGATTCTACGACTACCTCCTCGAGCTGAAGGGATTCTGGGAATAATTGAATGTCGAGTCGACGATTTTCGCCTGGATCAAGCGTGATTTCTTGTCTGTATAACCTGTATCCGACATAACTGGCCAGAACCGTAACCGTTCCCGGGTTGATATTCACAATGGAGTAATAACCGGAACTATTTGTCGAGGATCCTCGAGTAGTTCCTTCGATCGCTACACTGGCAAGGAGCAGTGTTTCGCCTGTTTGGGTGTCTGTCACGTAGCCATTTAATGAGGCAGCAGCATTATTCGTCGATTGTGCATTTGCAATTCCCGATGTTATCAAA
Organism: Balneolales bacterium; assembly: GCA_030830725.1. Taxonomy (GTDB): domain Bacteria; phylum Bacteroidota; class Rhodothermia; order Balneolales; family Balneolaceae; genus JAURMN01. Next base: position 974 of record JAURMN010000023.1, read on the forward strand.
AGTAAAACAGAGAAAATGAAGACAAAAACTGTGAATAAACCGAATCGGGGAAAATACATGAAACCAGATGACCTTTTTTTCGTAAAAAACATGCGAAACTGGTTTGATTTCCACCCAGATTTAATTAGAAAACTGTACATTGATGCTTGGGAGACTATTTAGTTTTATGCTTTTCCCAGCTAAACTTGAACTACTGAAAACAAGATCTTTTCGTTTTTGGTTCAGTGTAATTGCGCTTTACGCAAGAATTTCAAAAATGTTCTGCTTTTTCCTTTTACTTTTGGTTTTATTTTTGAACAATCCTGTGTTTGCTCAGTCTGAAGAGCTTGCCGTTCAAAGCCAAGATCGTGTATACCTCATCCATGTGGAAGGTCCTATTGATAACGGTTTAGCACATTATATTGACCGTTCTATCCAAGCGGCTGAGTCGAATAATGCCTCCGCTATCTTGCTTGTGGTCGATACATTTGGGGGGCTAGTGGATGCAGCGGATCAAATCCGACAATCGATATTGGATACACCGATTCGAACTGTCGCCTTTATTGATAAAAATGCTGCATCAGCCGGGGCCCTTATCTCGTTGGCCTGTGATGAGATTTATATGGCATCTGGTAGCTCCATTGGGGCTGCTACTGTTGTAGAAGGAACCGGCGGGGAGAAAGCCTCAGAGAAAATGCAGAGCTACATGCGAGGTCTGATGAGGGCAACTGCAGAGGCCAATGGGCGAGATCCCCGCATTGCGGAGGCTATGGTTGATGAATCGATTGCGATTGAAGGGATTATTGAAGAAGGCAAGCTTCTTACGCTGAGTGATCAGGAGGCTTTGCGATTTGGAATCTCAGACAGCACATTTTTGAATACGAACGAGTTATTCACGGCACTTGAGTGGGAAGAGTTCATGATTGTGGACAATATGGAGACCTGGCAGGAATCCTTTCTTAGATTTCTTGCGAATCCTGTTGTCAGTGGAATATTAATGCTTATGATGATGTCAGGTCTTTACTTTGAATTCCAAACCCCTGGATTTGGATTTGGAGGCGCTGCGGCGATGGTTGGGGCAGCGCTTTTCTTTGCGCCACTCTACATTATGGGATTGGCGGAGAGTTGGGAAATTATCCTCTTTGTTGCAGGTATTCTTTTACTCCTTGCTGAGGTCTTTATAATTCCAGGATTCGGCGTTGCAGGGATCGCGGGAGCCGGTTTGATCCTTTTTAGTCTTGGAGCCTCCCTTATTGGAAATACCGGATTGCAATTTCCAGACACCCAAGAGATTTCTCAAGCGATCTGGGTGCTGGTAGGAAGTTTGAGCGGTGGAATATTCTTACTTATCACACTCGGAAGATATATCCCAAAGAACTCCAGACTTAATTTTCTTGTTCTAAAGGATACATTAGCATTTAGAAACGAAGCAATGGAAGAGGGTGAGCCGCTCTCTGTATGGAATGGGAAGACAGGTGTCGCCCTAACTCCATTGAGACCTTCCGGAATTGTGAAGATTGACGAGCGTAGAGTAGATGTGACTACTGAAGGCGACTTTATTGAATCCGGAGAGCCGGTCAAAGTAGTTCAGGTTAAAGGTTCGCAGGTCATTGTTGCTTCCGACTCCAAAAAATGAGAAAACTCGCTATTTTACACTCAACTTTTCAACTTTCGTAACTCTTTATCGATATGGGATTTTTACCAAGTGGACTTTTTGCTCTAGGACTGATTTTAATCGGTCTTTTACTCTTCTTCTATTATGTACCTCTAGGACTCTGGATTACTGCTTTTTTCTCGGGAGTAAAAGTAGGAATCTTCAAGGACTTGGTCGGAATGAGACTTCGTAAAGTGCCCCCAGGACCCATTGTAAAAGCGCAGATTACCGCAAGTAAAGCAGGTCTAAGTCTGGATATAGGCAAGCTTGAAGCGCATTACCTGGCAGGTGGATCTGTTGTTAAAGTAATTCAGGCTCTCATTTCTGCGGATAAAGCTAATTTAGGATTGATTTTTGAACGAGCTGCAGCTATTGATCTTGCTGGGCGTGATGTTTTCGAAGCGGTTCAAATCTCCGTAAACCCTAAAGTCATAGAGACCCCTAAAATAGCGGCAGTTGCCAAAGATGGGATCGTGGTTCAGGTTACGGCTCGTGTTACGGTTCGCGCAAATCTGGATCGGTTGATTGGGGGAGCGACAGAGGAAACGATTCTGGCAAGGGTGGGGGAAGGGATCGTGACGACTGTTGGTTCTGCGAAAAATCACAAAGAGGTTCTGGAAAACCCCGATAATATTTCTAAAACGGTTCTTTCTAAAGGACTTGATAGTGGCACCGCATTTGAAATTCTCTCCATCGATATAGCAGATGTAGACGTAGGGGATAACATTGGAGCGAAACTTCAAACCGAGCAAGCTGAAGCTGACTTGAAAGTAGCACGAGCTAAAGCAGAAGAGAGACGTGCCATGGCGGTGGCTCAAGAACAGGAAAACCTCGCCAAAATTCAGGAAATGCGAGCTAAAGTGGTTGAGAATGAAGCTGAGGTCCCTCGTGCACTTGCTGATGCATTCAGAAGTGGAAATCTTGGAGTAATGGATTACTATAATCTCCGTAATGTAGAGGCAGATACAGACATGCGACGACGTATTGCGGAAGATCCATCAGAAGAGAGTAAAGATAATTCTGGCGATGTGAAGTAATGGATTGAAAGTGGATAAGCAGTTCCTTGAAGAGAATATTATCCTCTTTATACAGATTGCTTCTAAAGACTCGTTATATTTAAAACTCAGTTATATACTGAGCATTGATCTTTGACTTAATGGGGGTGTACCGGATTCGACGGGGCTCGTCAAATCTCAGGTTGCATGTCGAGACTGTCCGATGGATCTCGTTAATCAACCATCATGGAAAAAGTAATTGGCGACAATTACACTTACCGCTTAGCAGCCTAATTAAGGCCTGAGCCGTCCTTTCAGTGACTCGTCTGATGGTCCTGATGTTGGGCGTCGACCCTAATCAGACTAGCCAAGGGTGTTGTCTGTGCGCCGGAGGTGAAACCTTTAGCAGGCTGGCTGAATAAGGCTTGTGGCTGGGCAACTTATTCAGTGAGATTTAAAGTAGCCACTAAGCATGTAGATGCTTGAAGGTTTACGGTTTCGGACCGGGGTTCGACTCCCCGCACCTCCACCATTTTTTAAGATCTATTAAAGATACTTCTCAAACCTTTGTTTTGTTTGATCGATTGAATTCAATAATAGAATGATAAGCAGCTAAAACAGCCTGTGTACTTTCGACGGGAAGAACCGTTACACCTGAGATTTTTTTCACTTCATCCGTTGCGTTAAGAGGTGCAAATCCTCGACCGGTGATCCTTAATGCAGGAACATCTCCGCTACTGTCCCCAATGTAGGCAAACTCACCAACCGGGATCTGAGTCTCTTTTTCTATGAGTTTTAGCCCCATGGATTTGTTATTTCCTTTAATGAGAACGTTCACAGAAATATCTGTATGGTGAACCTCAAGTATAGATCTGCCTTCTACATGATGATAACGATCGATATGTTCAATAATTTCCTGATGCATTTCACGAATATCACCAGTGTTATCACTGACTATACCGGCATCCATGAGTTTTGTAAACTCTAACACCGCCCCAGGATAATTGGGAATGAGATGGGTCACTAACCACTCTTTCATCTGTAGAATCGGCTTTAGAAGTGGCGAATGATAAAGCTCCTGGATCGAAGCCGTCTGAATCTTTTCGCTATTCTGTTC
>JAURMN010000152.1 GCA_030830725.1 Balneolales bacterium
ATCCTTCGATTGGGGGGATTTAAGCCAAATGAAGTGGTTGAAAAGGTCTTTTCTGCCAAAACATTAGCCACGCAATTGGCCTTAGGGGCGGCCCTTTCCAGACTCGTTGTGTACGAAGGGGGTAAAATCAGCGTTATTACCCTGCCTTTTGATATTCTAGCGGAATACGAAGAGATGGGAGAGGTGGATACCGACGGTTTTGTAAATCACGGGCTTCACATAGAGGGCGTAGATGTGGCCCTCTTTTGCAAGGAAACAGCGCCCGGTGAGGTGAAGTGTTCACTCCGGTCTCGTCATTTCGCCGACGTCAATCAATGGGCTCGAAAACTGGGCGGTGGCGGCCATGTGAGAGCAGCCGGTGTGTTTGTGTCTGATGGATTAGATCGTGCTGTGGACCGCTTAATTACGACCGGAAAAGAACTCTATCCGGAACTGTTTAATTAACCCGTATCGTTTTAATCATTTCCGTGATGGACGATTTAGCTTCAATCAAGGCTGTATTAGGCGCCACCATGAATGTGTAAACCAAATCGAATGACTCCGATCATGCACCCAATTTCTGCCAATCAGGTCGATCCTTCCTCTGGGATAGGTTCCTTACGAGGGTTATTCGTAATCCTCTCACTACTCCCGATAGTTTTTTTCATCTCCTGTAGTAAGGATCAGGACGTCGATGTGATAACCGGGACAGAAGACTCGGAATCAGAATCATTTTTTGCCCGAAACGGCGACCCTGAGAGTACTTTTTTTAATGAGGAAAATAGTCGTCAATCTCGATTCGCGTTAAATGATTCCGTGACTTCGGGCAGAGAAAATGCCATTACCCGCGCTGTAGAACAAGCCAGTTCGGCAGTCGTCAATATTACGGTCAAAGAGGTGGTACAATCTCGCCGCAGTCTCTTTGAGGATGAGTTTTTTCGATTTTTCATGAATGGATATGACGTCCCGAGAGAATATACGAGCATCGGGACCGGTTTTGTTATCAGTCAAGACGGATTTGTTGTCACAAATCAACATGTGGTAGGTGGCTCGCCAAGCTCGGTGAATGTGGCACTCACAGACGGGCGCATCTATGAAGCTGTAATTGTGGGAAGTGACGAGCTGACAGACATTGCCTTGTTGAAAATTCAATCAGAAGACAAATTTCCATTCCTTCAGTTTAGTCATTCGGATGATCTTCATGTGGGTGAGTGGGCTATTGCACTTGGAAATACCTTTGGTCTTTTTGAAGACGGGCAACCTACGGTTACTGTAGGGGTAATCAGTGCCACCAATCGAGATTTTAGACCCGATCCCAACAATCCACGAGTCTATACCGATATGATCCAGACTGATGCGGCGATCAATCGTGGAAACTCGGGCGGGCCCTTACTAAACAGTCAGGGCAGAGTCATTGGGATCAATACGTTTATCTACACGGGAGGTACAGGCCAAGGCTTTGTGGGACTTGGATTCGCAATCCCAAGTTCGCGTATCGAGATGATTCTTTCGCAAATCCTTGATTCGGGGGAGGTCAGATTCGGATTTGATACAGGAATGGTCACAACATCCATTACTGACCAATTGGTTTATCGCTTTCGACTACCCCTTGTGCAGGGACTGTTCGTCACGGAGGTAAATCGAAATGGCCCGGCAATTGAAGCCGGAATTATGCCTGGTGATATTATTCTAAAGTTTGGGAATGAACGGGTTGTTAGCCAACTTCATGGCGATGCGATTTTACGCCAATACGCCATCGGAGACTCATTGAGTGTGGAATTGTTGCGTAACGGTGCTCGGTATGAAGCCGTGATGTTGCTTAGAGAAAAGGCGGAAGTTCCCGTTCAAAATCCTCAGCAGCCATAGGCTCAACGAATCCCTTGACTAAGAAAGTTACTTCTTAGCTGATCGAATTTCGGTTAGGGAATGGGGTGCTTCCTGTTCAATCCAGTCGAGATACTTCTCGTTTCCTTCCTGCTCGGTCATCGTAAGCGAAATCACACAGGGAACTTCATAGGAGTGGAGTTCTTTGACCCGATCTGTTATGCGGGGCAGATTGTGATAAGGCGTTTTCAGAATCAACACACACTCCTGACCCTCCACAATCTTTCCTTTCCACTTGTAGATCGACTCCATTCCGTCTAAAATATTAGCACATGCGGCCAATTGCTCTGCGATGAGCGTCTTGGCAATACTCCGCGCTTCGGATTTGTCTTTAGTGGTCACATAGACCATACGAAGATTTCGGTACATGTTGGTTTTTGGGATACGGTTTCCGCCACAGGTTGACTTCCTGTATAGGATAATGAAAAAAGAACATTTGAATTAAGGAATCTGCACCGTATTTTTTAACCCCTTCCTTCTGCGAGAGTGGTGGAATTGGTAGACACGCTAGATTTAGGATCTAGTGCTTTAACCGGCGTGGGGGTTCGAGTCCCCCCTCTCGTACTTTTTTCTCTTTTGATTTTCTGCATCTGCATAATCGTTACTAATAAGAACAAGATGGAACACGTTCGTTCGATACGGATAGGCCTAACATTTCTGCTGATTGTAGGCTTGATTTTCGGTTGCGGAATTATCGATTCAACCCAAGTGCAAGAAGAGAAAATCGAAATCAGAGAACTTACGAAACAAGAGAAATCCATTGTCACTGGAGCGAATTCATTTTCGATGGAACTCCTTCAGACTCTCGCTAAAAAAGAGAAGTCCAAAAGTTTTGTGGCCTCCCCACTGAGCATTAGTCTTGCCTTTGGAATGTTGATGAACGGAGCCGAGGGTAGCACTTATGATGAACTTACGGAGCTCTTTGGTCTGGAATCACTGTCCCGGGAAGAGATAAACGCTGCCGCGAAGGCCTTGATTCCACTCTTAATTGAGCTCGATCCTGACGTCACCACCCACATTGCTAATTCCATTTGGTCGAGAAAGGGAATCGAAATAAACGAAACATTCCTGACGCAAAACAAGGAATCCTATTACGCTCAGATTCAGGCTCTCGATTTTACCGACCCGGCTTCTGTTGAAACGATTAATAACTGGGTTAATCAACAGACGGAAGGATTAATCGAAGAGATTCTACAAGAGATTCCCGAACTGGCTATCCTTTACCTGGTGAATGCCGTCTACTTTAAGGCAGACTGGACCATTCAGTTTGATCCGGAAAAGACAATGGAAGAGCCCTTTTATAAAGCCGATGGGTCGAAACCGCTTGCTCCTTTGATGCGGGTCAAAGAAGAATTTGAATATTTTGAGAATGAAAAATGGCGAGCAGTTCAACTCCCTTACGGAGGTGAAGCTTACGCCTTTTTTGCAATTCAGCCCGTGGATTTTACAGATCTGGAGTCATTCTCCTACACCTTCTCCAATCAGGACTACCAGACAATTCTCTCTAACTTGAAAGCGGACACCGTTCAAGTCTATCTCCCAAAATTTGAGTTGGATTACAAAATTCAAGACTTCAAAAACGATTTAGTAAGCATGGGATTGACAGAAGTGTTTGGTTCAGATGCTAATCTGACCCGAATTCATCCATCGCTTGATCTACATGTTTCGGATGTGTTGCACCAGGCAGTCTTAAAGGTGGATGAAAAAGGGAGCGAAGCCGCGGCAGTAACCACTATCGAGATCCGAGTGACCAGTGTTGGCCCCACCGAACCCACAATTCGTCTGGACAGGCCGTTTTTGTTCTTCATCCGAGAGACCGGATCCGATACGATCCTCTTTATGGGGCGATATTCGGGATAATTTAGTCGAGTTCATTATACGATTACTGCAGAGATCATCTCTATACGATAAGACTTTAAGATGAACTAGGCATGATGAGCTCTTCACTAGATTAAATCTTTGACGTCACATTGACACCCATGAAATTCAAACTCCTACTTTTATGCAGTTTAGTTTTTGCATTCATCCTGCAAAGCTGTGTAGATACTGCTTCAACCATTGATGTTGAGGACACTGTATTTCCCAATGCAAACGAGATTGTATTGGCAATGGAATCGGGTGTAAACCTCGGAAATGTCTTCGATAATGGTTACCAGAGCATCGAGTTCTACGAATTAGGGGCACTCATTACAAAATATAAGCAAGCCGGTATGAAACATATTCGTATTCCCACTACATGGATAGATGGGGTTAATGGAAGTAGCTTGGCGAATCAAGAGGGACGAATAAACGTTGAGCATTCTCGATTTCAAATTCTTAAACAAGTAATTGATTTTGCGATCGAACGCGAGCTGTATGTGGTTCTCAATGCTCATCATGAACGGACTTTCAAAGCCAATTACGATGGAAGTGATTTCTATAATCAGCAGTTCAGCAATTTATGGACGGATATTGCCAACTATTTCAAAGAGTATAACCATTATTTGATTTTTGAAATATTGAATGAACCCGAGGGGGCATTTGGGCATTGGGGAACGGAGGTTTCACCAGTTAGTGAGCAGGCTCTTTTTTTCACACGTCAGATCATGAAGATTGGTGTGGAAGCTGTTCGCTCAACGGGAGGAAATAATCTTCAGCGAACCGTGATGATCGCAACAAACGCTTATGGAAACCATAATCAAATTTTCGCTGTCTATCCCAATAAAGCCACGCTTCCTGGCCAAGGATCCGATGAATATCTCGCTATCCAAGTGCACTCTTATGACCCTTGGGCATTTTGTGGAGAGAATGGTAGGAATAGTGCCTACCCCGGAGATGCTTCAACTGCAGCAACGATGCGCTCAATTGCCGAACATGGCCGTAAACTCGGAGTCCCCATTAATTATGGAGAATTTGGGGTAGGTAGGAATGGAAATCAGCAGGAACGTGATACAGATTTAGTTCGAAGCTACTATCGAACCGTTGTTCAAACGGCACTGGATGAGGGGATGTCGAGTACGGTTTGGGACGATAGAGGGTGGTTTGGACTTGTGGAAGGGACTGTAAATAGTGGATTTACTTTTAAGTATAATATCATTCCCTTCATGCTGATCGAAAATTAGACCTGCTCAGTAAAAAAACGCAACAAGCTGACGTCTTTTTTCTCTTAAGTTCGAAACTTTTAAGAGTTTTACCCCGTACTACAGTAGGTAATGAAGAGTGATTCACAAGATACCACGGCCTGTAAAGGTCCGATTCCTGTTGATCAGCTCGAGATAAAAATCTCCTTACTAAACTCATTCGTTCACGTATGAAAACGATTGTATTTACATTTCTTTTGAGCCTAAACGCTCCATTTTCTGCATGTCTTGGACCCTCTTCCGTATCCGATCAGGTATCCACTTCCAACTCAAATCTCACCTTGTCTCCTGAAAATACAGTTTATCAAGAGCGACTTAGAAAGGTGACAGAAAAGCAACTGATAGGTCGTTGGCAACTCGTTCTCGAGATTGATAAACTCATGGAGGAAGAGACAACACAAGAACATGAACTGGTCCAATCCTTTATGACCGGAGTAGGCAGCCTCGTGCAGCGCATTATCGATAAAATTGATATTCAAGTTGAGTTCGATGAAGATAGTACGGTCAACATTTTCATTCATTCCAATAATATTACGAATGACGTTGAGCCGGAAATCCAGCGGCTTCGTTGGGCAATCAACTCTCGGGGAGAACTGATTATCGAGGATATAGAAAAGAATGACCACATCAACCTCTCAGGAGATGGAGTCTGGATGTTTCAAAATGGAAAATTGGTACACATTGAAGATGGAGAAGTGAAACCGCAGATTTACATGCAACGCCCGTCGATCTAATTTTCGAAACCTGGCTGACACTTCGGAATTGCCGTAAAAACCGTATATTTCTCGGCTAAATTAATCCCTTAAATCAAACAAGTGTCAGTTCTGTGGAATTAAAAGTTGAAAATCTCACGAAGGTAGATCGCAAAATTACTGTCCTGGCCAACCGCGAGGATCTTTCAGAGCAATTTGAAAAAGCGTACAAGCACTATCGCTCTCGTGTTAATCTGCCCGGATTTCGCAAAGGAAATATCCCAGTTGCGGTAATTCGTCAACGTTTTGGTAAAGAGATCGAGTTCGAAGAGATCAGCAAATACCTGAATACGGTATTCGAAAAAGAGATCGCGCCGGAACACAACCCTGTTGGAGAAGCCCAAATTACCGATCTGGAATGGGAAAATGATAAGCTGGAGGCCGTCTTCAAAATTGGGGTAGAGCCTGATTTTGCGTTGGCCAATCTGAAGAAAATTACCGTGAATAAACTTGTCCACGATGTGCCAAACAGTGAAGTGGACAAAGAGATCACACGAGCACTCGAGCGCGCCGGTACCACGGAAGAAGTAGAACAAAAAATTACCAAAGATCACGTCGTAGTGGTAGACGCTCAGTCTCTGGACGATAAAAAGAAGCCCATTGAGGGACAACTTGACGAAAATCAACGCATTGACCTTTCCCAAGAATCAGCCGAAGAATTTCTGAAGGCCCTCAAAGGAAAGAGAAAGGGTGATGTCGTGGATATGACGGTCGGAAAAGGCAAGGAAAAAGATCGGTTTCGCGTTACAGTGAAGCAGATCTTGGCCAAAAAACCGGCGGAGGCCAACGAGACCTTCATCGAAAGTCAGTCTAACGGTGAAGCCAAAACGATGGATGAACTTCGCAGTTATCTGAAGAGTCGCATGCAGGAGTATTATGACCAAACGGCGACGCAAGTCTTCCAACAAGATGCCATTGATGCACTCATAGGAGCACATAAATTTGATATTCCCGAGGTTTTCCTGGATCAAATTTTAAAATCCTTTGTTGAGGAATACAAACAAAAACAGGGCAAAAATCTTCCTAAATCCTTCAATGAAGAAGCCTACAAACTATCCGTACGAGAACAGGCCGATCGCGAGTCAAGATGGTTTTTCATCTATCGAAAACTTGAGAATGTATTCACGGATTTAGAGATCACAGCCGAAGATATTGATGGAATGATTGCCAAGATCGCCGGGCAATATGGCATTGCGCCAGAACAGATGAAAAGTTATTATGCCCAAAATCTCTCGCAATTAGAGTCATTACGCAATACGATTCGCAGCGAGAAGGTTTTTGATAAACTGGAAAGCGCGGTATCTATAAAAGAGCTTTCCAAAGAAGCCTTCAACAAAATCAAAGAGAAAGAAGCCAAAAAACGTGGCTGAATCCCAGAATAACCTTTTTAAATCCGAGATTTTCAGATATGAGTATTACGAGATTCACATCCCAAACAATGGGTTCACAGTTGGTTGACGCCCATTCCATGCTTGATTCACAGTTAATTGAGATTCAGCCGGTGGAAGCAAACCTGATTCCGATGGTTGTGGAAAAAAGCAGTCGTGGTGAACGTGCTTACGATATTTATTCCCGTCTACTAAAAGACCGAATCATTATCCTCGGCACCCCCATTAATGATGCTGTTGCCAGCTCGATCACGGCACAGATTTTGTTCTTGGAGTCCGAAGATCCTGAAAAAGATATCCACCTCTACATTAACAGTCCGGGTGGAGTTGTATCTGCAGGATTGGCTATTTACGACACGATGCAGTATGTAAAACCGGATGTAACGACGACCTGTATGGGAATGGCAGCCTCGATGGGCGCGGTATTATTGGCAGCAGGAGCACCTGGAAAGCGAAACGCCCTTCCTCATTCTCGGGTGATGATTCATCAACCACTTGGCGGAGTGCAAGGACAGGCAAGCGACATTGAAATAGAAGCTCAAGAAATTATCCGACTTAAACGCGTCTTGAGTGGTATTTTGGCAAAACATGCCGGGAAAGAGGTCGATGAGGTAATCCGGGATTCCGATCGAAACAAATGGATGAGTTCCGAAGAGGCCAAAGAGTATGGCTTAATCGACCGTGTGATGGTTCGTAAATAATCGGGTTTATCGTGGGGATCAAATGGACAGACCTTTTGATCTGGAATAGTGAGTTAAAATCGTGAGTAATAACGGGAAATAAAGAGAGTCATGAGCGATAAAAAGAAAGAAGAAAACGTACAGTGTTCCTTTTGTGGCCGTTCCAGCCATGAAGTGAACAGTATGGTAGCGGGTCCTGAGGTGTTTATTTGTGACCACTGTATTGAGGATGCGGTCAGCATTATCCGTAATGATGGTAGTGCTTTTACGCGCAAGAATACTGCAAAAACGGCTGTTAATCTACTGAAACCAGTTGAGATCAAGGCTCGTCTTGATGATTATGTGATCGGTCAGGACGTAGTGAAACGAGCGCTTTCAGTGGCGGTTTATAATCACTATAAACGCATTTTAACCCCAGAAGATCCAGAGGATGATACTCGAATTGAGAAGAGTAACATTCTGCTGCTTGGCCCGACAGGCTCGGGGAAAACCCTCCTTGCCCGCACCCTCGCTGAAATCATTGATGTCCCCTTTACTATCGCAGATGCAACTGTCCTCACCGAAGCCGGGTATGTGGGAGAAGATGTAGAAAGTATTCTCAGCAATCTCCTGCAAGCGGCGGATTATGATGTCGAACGAGCTAAAAAAGGGATTGTCTATATTGATGAAGTGGATAAAGTGGCTCGCAAAAGTGACAATCCGTCCATTACCCGAGACGTGTCGGGAGAGGGTGTGCAACAGGCTTTGTTAAAGATTCTGGAAGGGACTGTGGCAAACATTCCACCCAAAGGGGGGCGTAAACATCCGGAGCAAAGTTTTATCCAACTTGATACGACAAATATTCTCTTTATCTGTGGGGGTGCTTTTAGCGGAATGGAAGAGTTTATCTCTCGTCGCCTTTCGTCGAGTGCCATTGGATTCCAGTTGGATCATCAAACCAAGTTTGATCCTAAGAACCCTGAAATATTCCATTACGTGGAACCCGATGATTTACAGCGATATGGCTTGATTCCCGAACTGGTGGGTCGTCTACCGGTCATTTGCGGATTGGAAGAACTTTCGGACGAAGCTCTTATGTCCATCCTTCAGGATCCCAAAAACGCACTAACCAAACAGTATCAAAAATTGTTCCGCCTTGAAGGAGTTGAGCTTCTGTTTGAACAAGATGCATTACAGTTGGTGGTACAAAAAGCCAAGCTGAGAAAGACCGGAGCGCGGGCATTGAGGTCGATTTTGGAAGAGGCGATGATGGATATTATGTTTACGTTGCCATCCATGAAAGATATTGGAAAGTGTATCATCACCCGAAATACGATTGAGACTAAGGCCCCGCCGCTGTACGAAAAACGTAAAGCATCCGCCTGAGGCCACGACAAGGGCAGGAATCCGTTATGGCACTCACTCGCCTTAAATATCTTCTGGTTACGTTAATCCTGCTCCTTGCAGCTTTTTCTTATGGATATAACGACTTCTTGATCAAACGACTGCTCGAACTCGAAAAGCAGAGTGTGGAGCTTTGGGCTCGTGCGATCGAATTCAACAGCCTTATCCTACAGGACGAGACAGATCAGGCACTTTCAGATGCTATAAAATTGATAGATAACCAGGTCGGAAAGAGCCATAGCCGAGATGAATCAACCGTATATCAAACTCTTTCAGAGCTCCTACGGAAAGTCGAAAATGGTCGAAATTCCTTTGACTTTGTCACATCGGAACTGATTATAAAGGAGCGAGTCCGTGTCCCGATGGTTGTAGTGGACGAAGCGGGAGAGATCGTGGCTTCTCGGTTTGTAGAGGATATTCAATTAACGGCTGAATTCGTTGATAAACTTGCCGGTATTCATGAGCCAATTGAGATTTTGATCGGATCTCGGGAGAATCCGGAAACCCAATACGTGTACTATGGTGAAAGTAATTTGGTCAGCACTCTTCGCTATTTCCCCTATATCCAATTTGGATTTATTCTGCTTTTAATCGGAATTGGATATACGAGTTACCGTTCGATTATAAATTCTGAGCAATCTAATTTATGGGTAGGAATGACGAAAGAGGCCGCCCATCAGCTTGGAACGCCACTTTCGGGCATGTATGGGTGGATCGAGTTGTTACGCGATAAGCTTCAAACTGGCTCAAAAAGCCAGGATGAGGGTGGAATTGGAGAACTATCGGACATACAGCGTTCTGAAGGGCATAGATCCTGGGAGAAGGAACTCGAAATTCTTTCAGAACTCGAGCAGGATGTGCACCGGCTTTCAACTGTAGCGGATCGATTTAATAAAATTGGCTCTTCTACTGACCTACATCCTACCTTGTTGAAAGAACACCTTGAACAGAGTGTTCAATATATGCGCCGTCGATTACCTAAAACGGGGATTGATATAATTCTAACTTTTTCGGATCAGCTAGATGAGAAATTCCGGAAACCGGCCCTGAATCCGGTGTTATTTCAGTGGGTGATTGAAAATTTGATTAAAAATGCGGCGGATGCCTCTTCCAAAACCATTGAGTTGATTGTGGGAGGAGAATCCGATCATCTCATCATCGATGTAATGGATGATGGATCTGGAATCGATAAAAAATTATGGAAAGAGATCTTCAGACCAGGATACAGTACCAAAAAAAGGGGATGGGGTCTTGGACTTACCCTCACTAAGCGTATTGTGGAACAGTATCACAAGGGGAAAATACTGGTTCTGCGTTCTGAACCCGGTAAAGGGACTACGATCAGGATTTTGATACCGGTTTAATCCGGCATAAACCCGCGACGCTGAGCATACTCTTCAAGCTCCGCTTTTAGCAAATTACGCCCCCGATGGAGTCTGGACCGGATGGTTCCAATCGGCACGTCCAACATATTGGCTATTTCTTCGTAGGTAAATCCGTCGATATCACACAGGGTTACCACAGTGCGAAAATCTTCGGGTAAGGATCCGAGCGCTCTGGAGACTTCATCATCCATCAACTCACGATAGATTTTTTCTTCCAGATCTGTCGACTCGGTATGTTCGGCTCGAATGGTGTCGTAAAAAGGAGAGATTTCATCAAAATCAACTTCAGCAGGGCGTTTACTCTTCCGTCTGTAATTGTTGATATATGAATTTTTTAGTATCCGATAGAGCCAGGCTTTGGCATTCGTACCTTTTTCATAGCTACTAAAGAACCTGTAGGCTTTTACAACGGTATCCTGCACCAGATCTTCGGCGTCTACAGGATCGGTTGTCAGACGCAGTGCATAGTTATATAGCAGTTCCAAATGGGGTATTATTTCCCTCTGGAACTCCCGTTGCTTTTGCGCTTCTTCCGGACTCAGGGGTTCCGGTTCAGCCATTCGCATCCCGTCCAACTTGTGAATCCCATCCATCCCATCCAACCCGTACCTCCTTTCCGAGGCACTATTCGCATGGGTCAAAATATCATGCGATTCCGATCTTGTCCAATAATCTGATCATGCAATATGATATGGATCCATCCCGATGGACAAACTTCGGATTTTGTTATCAATTCAACATAGATAATATTTCTTGGATCCCCAAATGGTGAAAAGTCAGGATCTGAGATCGTGGATCAGTTTGCTTTAGAAACTAAAACCTGCCCTTCAGCCATATTCAAGCTAAGAAATTGTTCGGAAGCCGGGGTGATTTTGAGTCCGGTACCCCGAATTCGATCGTTCACTCGAACTAAAACAGACAATCCGTTGGCTGGATTTTCGAGAAGAAGAAGCGTTCCAAGGGGATAGGTTGAATGTCCGGCGGTAAAGGCCGTGGGATTCACTAACTCTCCGCTGGAGGTGGGAGTTGCACGCTCCGCAGAGGAATAAAGAGTAACAGAGATCGATTCTTTCTGTCCGGTAGAGCCTAGTTGTGCATAAGGATTCTCGAAGCGTCTGTCGGCAGGAAGGAGTACAAGGATCTCTTGACCTGCTTTAACCGTAGAGGGATCAACACCCGGATTAAGAGCTTTAAATTCCGTTTCATCCATCGAGAATCGACGGAGTACCTGACTGAGTGTTAAGGTACTGCCCATTTGGTACACGTGAAATAAACCTTGAGGACGATTTTCTGGGAGTTCCTCTACAACGGATGGGGTGATCCGCTCCCGTCGGAGGATTAATACTTGCCCGACGGAAAGTTGGTCGCCTGAAAGACGATTCAGACTCCGAATTGCACCTATCGGAACATTAAATCGTTGACTAAGTCCATAGAGTGTATCGCCGGAACGAACCGTATAGGTAACACTTCGATCCTCGGGTTCTGCTTTGAGGGTTTCACTTCCGCTAGGAAAATCATAAACCGATACCTGCTTCTGGGGCATCTCAGGAGATGAAATAGCAGTCGTCTCAACGCTAGATCGCGGAGGAATCACCCGGAGTTCCGCACCAATCGTCAGTCGAGTATCGGAAAGACGATTCCATTCCTGAAGTTGGGGAACCGTGATGCTATAGGTTTTAGATATCGAATACAGAGTTTCCCCTCGCTGGACAACATGAACTGAATCTGACGAAGTCGTAAGCAAACCCGTAATTAATACGAAGGCTAACATCATAGTATTCTCATTTTAAAGCATTTTAAACGCATTAAGTTCTTCCAAAGCTTGAAGGAGTTCATTTTTAGTATGAAGATCTCCCTTTTCGGAGGCAAATTGTACACCCTGTTGAAATAAACTCTCCGCTTCGTTCAACGCTCCCAACCTTTGATAGAGTTTCCCAAAATGATAGGATAATCCGGGATAATCCGCTTGGATTTGCAGGATGGATTCAAAGAGAGTTTTTGCCTTTTGATCCTCACCAATTTTTACCATTTCCAAGGCCAGTGCAAACCTTGTAAAGAGGTCATCAGGGTTTTCTTTTATAAATCGTACCAGTCGTTGAATCGATGGGCTCATCGCGGTTCATTTGGGCAATCGTTCAAGGATTTCACGTAGTGAGTCCCCGCCAAATTTTTCCAAAAACGCATTGGCAATCACTGGGGCTATAACAGATTCTGCCACTACGATGGCGCGTGGAACTGCACACACATCAGAACGCTCATACCGGGTCTCAGATTGTTCACCGCTTTTTAGATCTGCAGATTGAAGGGGTTTGAGTAATGTGGGGATCGGTTTCATAACCCCGCGAAGGATAATCGGTTCACCCGTAGTCATCCCACCTTCAATCCCACCCGAACGATTAGTTCGTCTTGGAAATTTATGATTTCCATTTCCGCTTTTGCGAGAGGTGATTTCATCATGCACATCATGACCCTTACGAACGCCACTTTCAAAACCCAGTCCGAATTCTACCCCTTTCATAGCCTGAATACTTAAAATTGACTGTGCAAGCTGTCCGTCGAGTTTCCGATCCCATTGCACATAACTTCCCAAACCCGGTGGGCATCCGGTAACAACCACTTCATACACACCACCGAGAGATGAACCCTCTTTACGAATCTCTTTGATATGATCTCGCATGAGTTCAGAAAGTGTTGGATTCAGACATTTCACTTCTGACTCCTCAGCCGCCTCAAATAGTCTTTCAGCCCCTTGTGAAATCAACGGATCTGCCGCTTCGCGAATCTCTTCCCAGCCACTGTAGCCATGTTTTCCGATTCGGATAATATGACTACCAATTTCGATTCCTACCTGTTTTAGAAATTGTCGGGCAACAGAACAGCAGGCTACTCTCATAGCAGTTTCTCTGGCACTTGATCGTTCAATAACCGGTCGCACATCATCAAAGCGATATTTTTGAGCACCGGTTAGATCGGCATGACCTGGACGGGGTAGAGTAATTGCATCAACAGACGGGTCGCGGGTTTCCGGATGCATCACCTTTGGCCATTGTGAATCATCTTTTTCGAAGGCTCGATTTTCAAGTGTAATGGTAATTGGCCCGCCCATGGTTTCTCCAAATCGAACCCCTGAGTGAAACGTGACCAGGTCTTTTTCGAAAGCCATACGTCCTCCACGCCCATAGCCCAACTGACGTCTGGAAAGATGCAGGTTCAGATCATCGGCTACAAGTGGAACACCGGCCGGCATTCCTTCAACGATTCCGGATAACCGGGGCCCGTGAGATTCACCGGCGGTGAGATAACGAATCATAAATAGTTTCTTAGTTCGATGTTCTGGAGATGCCAATTTGGAAGATTCCCCCAAGTCGACCCCATGAGGAACGTGACAGATCAATAGTCCACTCTTTTACTTGAATTCCAAGTCCCGTCTGAACACCCGACAGGTCTATTCGGGAATCAGATTTAAGATCCGAATGTGTGCGATAATTATATCCGAGTCGAAAACGAACCGGATCTCCAAGTAAAAACTCGATCCCTGAAAGCCAGTCGGGCCGAAAATCGCCATACCCATCATCGACAACCGTGACCATCAATCTGGCTGGAAAATAGGCCGGTTTGTGAGTAATTCCTACCGAAATCCGCAACGGAAGTTGTTCCTTAACCGATAAATATTCGCTCATTTGGAAGCCGGCATTTCGAATTACCGCTCCAAGGGCAGTTTGTTCTGTTTCCGATAGCCAATAGAGACCGGCTCTGATGGACAGGGCACTGGATCGATACTGATCATATTGAGAGCCCAGTAGAGATACTGTTGTTCCGACCGAGAGTCGGTCCGTTAATCGTGTAGCGCCGGCAATACTCCATTCCAGATCGTGACTGCGAAATTCACCCAACGTTTCACCCGTTTCACTGCGCAAATCCATTTTTCCATAGAGCAGGCTATGGACTCCAGTGAGTAAGTTGACACCCTGACCCTGTATAGAGAACGCTTTTTGGTAATGGACACCTGCCAAGGTGATGCCCGCAGGTAATCGGCCTGAACTCAGCCCGGCAGAACCTGGAGAATACGACGCCAGGAAAGCAGGATTCGAGCGGTATGAGCCACTGTACACATCCAGTAAAGCAACATGATGCCCTCCAAGGGCACTTAGCCTTGCATCAGAGACAGTCTCCAGAAAACGAAATGCCTCTTTTCGGCTATTCTGAGCGGAACCCTGTTCGATAAGCAGTAGTAACACTCCACCTGCGATCAGGATAGCACGACCTGTCCTCATAAAAGGCTTCGCAAGGATGTTACGATTAGAATTCATGATGACGATTGAGTTCAACACGGCTTCGGATTATTCCGTACATTTCATACGTTATGTAAAGGCATGATCCACGTCAATATAGCGCTTCCTGAAGGCAGGTTAAACAGTTATGCAGGTATTTAAGGAACTTGGACAATACGGCACCCTGATGTATCAGGCATTGAGGTCATCTCTTGAACCCGGGACCTATCGATCCAATCTCTTTCAGGAACTCGTTAAGATCGGGTACGATTCAATCCCGATAATTATGCTTACGGGTGCGTTTACAGGGGCAGTGATGACCATTCAAACCGCATATCAGCTCGAATCATCGTTTATTTCGGAATCCATTATTGGAGCGATTGTTTCACAATCTCTTTTAATTGAACTTTCAGCTGTAATTTCCAGCCTGGTTCTGGCTGGAAAGGTGGGAGCGCGAATTGCCACGGAATTGGGTACTATGAGGGTAAGTGAGCAGATTGATGCACTCGAATCCATGGGGCTGAATTCGGTCACTTTTTTGGTGGTTCCTCGAATCCTGTCTGGATTACTGATGTTTCCGGTATTGTACGTATTGGCGGCTTCTACGGGTATAGTCGGGGGCATATTGACCGCGTATCTTACTGGAGCACTTCCAATTTTTGAGTTTATGAAGGGAGCTAGGCTCTATTTTTTTCCTTGGGACGTGCTATTCGGGTTTGTGAAAATGTTTGTGTTTGGCTTTTTGATCACCTCTGTGGCGTCTTATAAGGGATATTACGCAACAGGTGGAGCCGAAGGAGTTGGGAAAAGTACCACACAGGCCACGGTTTTGGGCTGTTTGTATGTGGTTACGGCTGATTTTGTTCTGGCAGCACTTTTGTTATGATCGAAATTCGAAATCTTACGAAATCCTTTGGCCGCGCAACCGTCTGGAAAGACGTGACGCTGAATATTCACAGGGGAGAAACCCTTGCGATAATCGGTCGTTCGGGGTGCGGAAAATCGGTGTTGATCAAACATATTAATGCATTACTTAAACCCGATTCCGGTGAGATTTATGTAGACGGGGAGAACGTTTTTGGGATGGATTATGTGGGACTCCGAAAAATGAGACAGAAATTTGGGATTCTGTTTCAGGGGGCAGCCCTGTTTGACTCGATCTCGACATTTGAGAATGTAGCCTTTCCCCTGAGGTATTTTACGGAACAATCCGAAGAAGAGATACGTAAAAATGTGTTGGAAGCACTGGAGATGGTAAAACTTCAAAACGTTGCAGAGAAGTCGACTGCCGAATTATCGGGTGGAATGCGTAAAAGGGTCGGCCTAGCACGTGCTATCGTATTAAAACCACAATATTTGATGTATGATGAGCCAACTTCCGGTCTGGACCCTCAAACATCCGATGAGATTAATGAGTTAATCACGATGTTGGCCGAAACCATGGAAATCACCACCATTGTGGTCACGCACGACATGCATAGCGTGCTGAGAATTGCCGATAGTGTAGCTTTTCTTCACGATCAGTGTTTGCACTGGTCGGGAAGCGTGGAAGAGATGAAAACAAGTAACGATGAGGCGCTTTTATCTTTTATTAAAGCGAGTGAATATCAGATTTAGTCTGCAGAATGAGCATAAGGATTACTGTATACCTGATGAATGTCCAGCATGGATCAAAGATCTATCTGGAGTCGATGAATGAGTTGAAAACAAATGATTGTCTGTAAAGAAGGGAGTATGTGAGTGAAAATTTCGAACGAGATAAAAATTGGAACCGTGGTCATTACCGCAATTCTGATCACCTATTTTGGATTCCGGCTCATGCGGGATGTGCCCTTGATTGGGTTATCGAATCAGGTAGAAGTGGTGTATGACCGTGTGGACGGGCTAAGTACCGGAAGCATTGTGTATCTGAAGGGTGTGAAAATTGGTTCGGTAAAATCACTGGAATTATTACCCAGTGACAGCATTTTGGTGGTTCTCACGTTGGATGATGACCGACAGATTCCCGTTGGATCGGTGGCGCGGGTAAGCTCCGCAAGTCTCATAGACGGAAAATCGATTACGATCGAAAAATCAACCTCTACCGAATTGGTGTCGTTTAATGGGCGTATTCAAGGTGTATATGATATAGGTTTTATCGAGAATCTCTCTGAAGAATCAGCGGGACTGAGCGGGAATGTAACCCAAACGGCTGATCAGATCGCCCAATTAACGGAGCGGTTGAATGAGATGCTGAATCATCAGAATCGGGATAATTTTTCCCGAAGTCTGGAGGGAATCGGCAGCGCGACGGAAACACTCTCCGGGTTACTTGAAAATAAAAAAGGTGAAATTGAGCAACTGATCGAATCTGCAAACAATACCATGCAACAGCTGGATAAGTTGAGCGCCAGTGGCGGGCCGAAGGTGGATTCGTTACTCACTACATTGGATGCCACCCTGATAGATCTTCGCGCCTCTTCCGATGAACTTGAAACCAGTCTACAACAGCTCAGTGAAATCCTGACCAAAATCAATGAAGGAGAGGGTAGCCTAGGGTTGTTGGTGAATGACCCACAGTTATATCGCAATCTAGACAGTCTGAGCGTGGAATTAACGCAGTTTACCCGCACGATAAATGAAAATCCTAAACGGATTCTCCGACATCTTAAACTCTTTAGTATTTTTTGATTTCGTTGCTCTTAGAAGCTTTGAATCGTATCTTTCAGGCTTGTAACTTTTTTAATTTCTTTACCTTTCGGCATTTAGATGTCGATCTAATTCACTAATTATTGTCTACAGAGGTTTTCCCATGGGTGTAATGGAAAAAATGAGAAACAGCACGGCCGCCATTTTCTGGTTGCTGATCATTTCTTTTGGTCTGCTTTGGGTGCTTGCAGATACACAGGTATTTGATACACTGAGCGCTGGACCACGTCAATTGGGTGAGGTCAACGGAGACCCTATTACATTCGAGGCGTATAACGCTCGTGTAAGTTATTATCTGGATCTGTACAATCAGCAATCGGGTCAGAGTGTAACTGAAGAAGTACGTGCGATCTATGAAGAGCAAGCCTGGAATGACCTAGTCAGAGCAAATCTGATCCAGCAAAAGATGGATGAACTGGGGATTACCGTAACCAATGAAGAGTTGGTTAACATGATTCTGGGCCCAAATCCAGATCCGTTTATTCGTCAACAGTTTGCGGATGATAACGGAAATATCGATCAAGTTGCCCTGCGTGCGGCTATTGAAGCTCCTGAAAACAGTGAGATCTGGATTGCGATAGAAAGCCAATTACGCGAGCGACGCCGTCAGGAAAAGTTGACCAATTATCTTGCAGCATCAAATCGGGTAAGTCGTCAGGATGCTATCGAAGCGTTTACTCGCGCCAACAGCTTTGCGGATATTCGTTACGTCCGATTGCCTTATGCGGAGATTTCAGATGACGAAATCACCGTTTCAGATGACGAAATCACTACATATTATCGAAATAACAAAAACCAATTTGCACAAGAAGCGAGCTTCGATCTCTCCTATGTTTCTTTTCCGGTAAGGGCAACTGCAGAAGATACAGCCAGAATCTTTGAAGAAGTCGAAGCCCTTCGCGAAGAGTTTCGTGTGGCAGAAAACGACTCTCTGTTTTTGGCTCGTGTTCAGTCCGAAGTCCCCTTTAATTCCGCTTATGTAGCGATTAAAGATTTACGTGAGGAGTATGAGTTGGTAACCAATCTCGCTGTTGGCGAAGTTTCGGAGGTAGTAGAGATCAATGGAAACCCCTTTGTTTTCAAAAAAACCGGTCAGAGAAGAGGGGAGGTACAGTTTGCAATACTGGCTTACACGGTGATTGCTGATCCTCTTACCACGGTGGATGTAGTTGCAGAGCAGGCGGCAGACTTTCATTTCTATGCCGAATCGGATGGACTGGAAGAAGAGGCCGAAAGACAAGGCCTACAAGTGCAAACCACATTTTATGTGAAGGATTCACAGTTCGCCCCAGGGCTTGGTCAGTCTATCCAACTCAATGCCATTACGACTGCTCTTAAAGCAGGTGAACTCAGTGATGTCCTTGAACTCCCTGGTCAATTTGTGGTTGTGCGTGTCGATAAAGCGTATCCAGCCGGAACTCGTCCACTTGAAGAGGTTCGTGTTCAAATTCAGAATCGTTTGCGTCAAGAAAAACGTGGGCAGTCTGCGGCAGATCGTTTAGCATCCACACTCAATTCAGCAGGTGGTGACCTACAGACAACGGCAGATCAAATTGGCACTGTTGTGGGTGAAGCCACCAATATTCGCATGGACGGATCTGTTATTACCGGTTTGGGGCGTGAACCCATTCTGATAGGAGCGATTGCGGAAATGGAGAAAGGTGCACGCTCTGGTGTGATTGAAGGTGCGGGCGCGGCCTACGTGGTCGAAATTGTGGAAAAAACGACGATTGATCCGACCGCAATTTCAGAATCTGAACTTCAACAGACCCGTTTCCGCCTGCAGCAGGAAAGAGGTTTGGCTCTGTCCCAGGTTCTGTTTCAAGAGCTTGAAAAAGAGGCAAAGATTAAAGATTATCGAAGCCTTCTCCTCCAATAAAATCCCTACTGATCGTCATTCAGATGAGCTCTGGATGACGCGGGCTCTGCAACTTGCAGAGCAGGCTCGTGGACTGACTTCACCCAACCCGATGGTTGGGTGCGTGATTCTGGATTCACAAGGCCAATTGATCGGTGAAGGGTATCATGCACGAGCTGGGGAAGATCATGCCGAAATTATCGCCCTTCACTCCGTTGAAGATTCCTCACTACTTAAAGGCTCTACACTTTATGTGACTCTCGAACCCTGTTCCCATATCGGAAAAACTCCTGCCTGTGCCCCGGTTGTAGCCCGGTCTGGAGTTCGACGTGTGGTGATAGGAATGCAGGATCCCAGCTCGAAAGTCAATGGTCAGGGCATCCGAATCCTCAAAGAATCCGGTATTGAAGTCGAGGTGGGAGTCATGCAGGAAGCGTGTGAAAAACTCAATGAGTATTGGCTTTTTGCCACAGCGACAGGACTTCCATTTATTACCCTAAAAATTGCCCAGTCCGCTGATGGATACCTGGCTAATCCAGATGGGGATTCAAAATGGATCAGTTGTGAAGAGTCGCGCAAGACGGTACATCGCTGGAGATCCGAAATGGATGCCGTAATGGTGGGACGGCAAACGGCAGAAATTGATAATCCGTCTCTGACAGTACGCCTGGTAGAAGGAAGACAGCCTAGGCGAATCGTTTTGGATGGTCCATTACAGCTTCCATCCAGCCTCAATCTGTTTTCAGATGCGTATGAGGAAAAAACGATTCTCGTCACCTGGAACCGTGAAAAAGCGGAAGCACTCCATGATCCCATGTTGAAATTGCTTCAGTCTGATTATTTTCGCGGTGAAGTGATTCTTGTGGATCGGACTCCGGATGGGCATATAGATTTGCACCATGCATTTAAAGAATTGGCTCATCGGGGGATTTATTCAATCCTCATAGAGGGCGGTCAACAGCTTTCGTCCGTTTTACTTTCGCGAAATATGGTGGACCGGTTACAGTTGTTTATTGCACCTTACCTGATGGGAAATGGCCTTCGATCTCTGGTAGTAGATCGTTTGGGTGAATATGCTCATCCACAGAGACTGCGCTCCATGCGATGGACTCCGTCAGGGATTGACCAGTTATTAACAATTGATTTTTAGAGTATGGTAAGGACGTTAATTCCCAAATCTCACGACTATGTTTACCGGTATTATTAAGGAAGTTGGACAGATTTCAGAAGCCCGGTTAGAGCACGGTGTCTTGCAACTCACAATCCACTCTTCCTGG
>JAURMN010000153.1 GCA_030830725.1 Balneolales bacterium
ATAATAAAATCAATTTTTGGACCATAAAAACTGGCTTCTCCGGGTGCAATCGTGTAATTCAATCCCATTTCATCGACAACTTCCCGGATTTCACGTTCAGCTCGCTCCCAGTTCTCGGTACTTCCACCAAATTTCTCTTCATTATCATCTCGATAAGAGAGTCGAATGT
Source organism: Balneolales bacterium (assembly GCA_030830725.1). Classification (GTDB taxonomy): domain Bacteria; phylum Bacteroidota; class Rhodothermia; order Balneolales; family Balneolaceae; genus JAURMN01. The sequence continues at coordinate 170 of JAURMN010000153.1, forward strand.
CTACCGGCATGTCAAACAATCGAAATACAGTTTGAGTCAATTCAATCGTGTTTTGGATCTCACTTTTGAGTTGCTCGTGCATACAGTAAATGTGAGCATCGTCCTGTGTAAAGCCTCGTACCCTGGATAGCCCGGTTAACTCTCCAGACTGTTCGTATCGGTAAACGGTACCAAATTCTGCAAGTCGCAGCGGTAAATCACGATAACTTCTCATTTCGGATGAGTAAATCCGATGGTGATGAGGACAATTCATCGGTTTTAACAAATATTCCTCCTCATCCACCTGAATCGGATCAAATTGGGAATCCTTGTAATAGGGGTAATGACCCGATGTTTTATACAGTTCCAGATTCCCGATGTGTGGAGTGATCACCTCTTTGTAGCCACGGTGAATCTGCTCTTCGCGCAAATATTGTTCGAGTAATCTGCGAATTAAGGTACCATTCGGCAACCAGATTGGAAGCCCGCTTCCAACCATTTGATCAATCATATAGATGCCCAGTTCTCTGCCGAGTTTTCGGTGATCTCGCCGTTTTGCTTCTTCAATCTGATGGAGGTACTCTTCCAGCATGGACTGCTTCGGAAAAGAGATTCCATAAATTCTGGTCAACTGCGGATTCTCCGATTTACCTCTCCAATAAGCGCCTGCAGTAGAAAGTAGTTTCACCGCTTTAATTGGAGATGTGTCTGGTAAGTGCGGTCCTCGGCAAAGATCCACAAACGATCCCTGCTCGTAAAAGGTGATTTGCCCGTCTTCAAGGTCCCGTATCAATTCGAGCTTATAGGAATTGGCTTGCTTTTCATAAACATCCAACGCCTCCTGCTTCGCAATATTTCTTCGTACAAATTTCGATTTGGCACGTGCCAATTCGATCATTTTCTTCTCAATTCTATCCAATTGCTCTGCGCCGATTGCAGTTTGGTCAAAATCGATGTCGTAATAAAACCCTTGTTCAATTGCAGGACCAATAGTGAACTTGGCATGAGGGTAAAGGGATTGAACGGCTTCGGCTAAAAGATGGGCTGAAGAGTGCCAAAAAGTCATTTTACCTTCTTCAGAATCCCACGTATTAATTGTGATGATTCCCTTTTCTTGAATTGGTCGATTCAGATCTAGAACCACACCATTTAAGGTAAAACTGTAGGAATTTCGTGCAAGACCCTCTGAGATCTGCTTCGCAAATTCCAGTCCGGTAGTTCCTTTTTCCACGATCCGTATGGAACCATCCGGAAGGGTGAGTTCAAGTTGTGTGGTGGTCATTCTTTATAGTTAAATCTGACTCTCTGAACGTGTGGGTTCTGGCGGATTCGAACCGCCGACCTTTACGATGTCAACGTAACGCTCTAACCAACTGAGCTAAGAACCCATTTTATTATCAATTGTTTATCCAATACTACGAATTGGTTTAGAAAACCTACCTGAGTACAGGGCATCTAGATCAACGATAAACAAGAAGGAAATATACAACAAATCCCTTAAAAACTACAAAAACGTCGTTTTCAACTTTCAGGGGATTGAACCGTTTCGTACCTTCATTGGCTAATTTTACACTGCCTCTGTATTTGAATGAAACCAACCCGTCGCAAAACTCGTGAACTCGTGCTTCAAGCGCTTTATGCACTTGAAGTTGGGAAACATGATTCGATAAAAGTGATCAAAGATCAATTGGAGCCTGAATTGAAGTCAGATCCGGAACTCCTAGAATTTGGTCGCAAACTTGTCGAACAGACTCTGCTTCGCCAAGATGAGTGTGATCCGTTGATTGAGAAGCATACCAAGAATTGGAAACTGGAGCGAATCGCTCTTCTGGATAAGATAATTCTTCGAATGGCCCTAACAGAGATGCTTTATTTTGAAGACATTCCTGAAAAAGTAAGTTTGAACGAAGCGATTGAGATTGCAAAGCTCTTCTCCACTCCGAAGAGTGGAACGTTTATCAATGGGATTCTGGATGCGGTTTTATCCGAATTGAATACGTCAGGTAGAGTTACTAAAAAAGGGCGCGGACTTCAAAAAGACTAAACAAGATTTTCAACTACCACCACCAATATTTTTAAATATATGAGCCTTAAATGTGGCATTGTAGGCCTTCCAAATGTAGGAAAATCCACTTTATTTAATTCTTTGGGAGAAGCCAGAGCAGAAGCAGCCAACTTTCCGTTTTGTACTATTGACCCCAATGTTGGAAAAGTTGCTGTTCCGGATGAACGGCTCGAAAAACTAAAAAAATGGGTAGAACCAGCCTCCATTGTGTCAGCTATGATCGAATTTGTGGATATCGCCGGTCTGGTTAAAGGGGCTTCCGAAGGAAAAGGAAAGGGAAACGCATTCTTGTCACATATTCGTGAGGTGGATCTGATCGTTCATGTTGTTCGGTGTTTTGAAGATCCCGATGTTATTCATGTGGAGGGTTCAGTTGACCCCGAAAGAGATATCATGATTATTGATCAGGAATTGATTCTCAAAGATCTTGAAACCGTAATGAAGCGCGTCGATTCACTTAAAAAACTCTCCAAAAGCGGAGATAAAAAAGTGCTGGCGGAACTTGAGGTCGTTCATCAGATTCAGGCCCAGCTTGAAGAGGGAGTCAGTGTCCGCAAGTTATGGGATCGAGAAGAGGTTCGTGAGGCTGTGAAAGATCTTTTTTTATTATCTGCAAAACCGACCCTTTATGCCTGTAATGTTGACGAAACTGCTCTTCCAGGCGGCAACCTTTATTCAGAAAAGGTAAAAGAAATAGCGTCGAAACAGGGCGATGATGTAGTCTTATTTTGCGCCAAAATCGAAGCTGAAATTGCCGAGCTGGAGGACGATGAAAAAGCGATGTTTCTTGACGAATTAGGGGTTACGGGGTCGGGACTGGATCGACTTATTCAGGCGGCTTATCAAAACCTGGGTCTGATCACTTACTTTACTGCCGGACCCAAAGAAGTGCGGGCTTGGACGATCTCGGAAGGCACAAAAGCGCCACAGGCTGCTGGTGTGATCCATTCAGACTTTGAAAGAGGCTTTATTCGCGCAGAAACCATTTCCTTTCAGGACTATGAGACCTATGGTTCTGAAAAAGCGGCCAAAGATGCAGGAAAAATGCGTCAGGAAGGCAAAGAGTATCGTGTCTGTGACGGAGATGTCCTGCTATTCCGTTTTAACGTTTGATTTTTGGAATTGATTTAGGGAAAATTGACATAGTGTCTGAAGGAACTCCATCCGGATCAATCTTATCGTAGACGACCCAGGCATCACCATACCATCGTTTTAAATAGCGAGCAACTTGTATTGCCAATTCTCTGTTTTTAAAATCTCCAATGTGAATTTTGTAGTAGGGTTGTCGAAAGTCCAGATAGGCCTCTGGTTGATACTCGGCAAATAGAGAGTCACTCCACATTCTAAATTCAGCACGGAGAGAATCTGCAATAGCCACATCACGCGTGGAGTAAAGTTGGATTCTAAATCCAGACGTCGGGTCTTCTTCCTCTCTTGTTTCTACATCCAATGGCGTGATCAAAAAAACCTCAGGATAGTCGTGAGAGAGCGAGTTTTGAAGATCACCTAGACGGTTCATAGGTAGTTTGTAAATTGAAACAGGATCAAAAGAGTGACGTTCATTTGAGTATTTTGGGTCTTCTTTTTCCCGTGCAGAATGTTGTTCTGATTTTTCTGTCTTGCCCCTCAGCCATCTTTTTATTTGGGCTTCCGCTGAGCCCGGTGTACATAAGGCAAAGAGAAGGAGAATATAAATTACGCGATATACTTTCATGAATTGGACAGATTTTTAGAAATGACCTGTAAGAGGTCATCCAAAAGGGAGCTGGCTCCGATTCTGAATGTTTCTGGGTGCAAATAGGCGATGGCGAACTCTTCAGAAACTTGTTCTGAGAGTTGTTTTTTTGCGATATCCATGTATGTCAAAGCATCGTCAGCAGTACGAATACCACCAGCAGGTTTACATCCAATCACCTTCCCGTTTTCGCGATATTCGTCTGCAATTGCTCGAAGCATCACTCGAAATGCTTCAGGCGTTGCGGCAGGAGTTACTTTTCCAGTGGAAGTCTTAATGAAATCAGCGCCTGCTTGAATTGAAAGTCTGGAGGCTGCATAAATTTCATCTTCAGAGCGAAGTTCTCCCGTTTCAAGAATCACTTTTAAATGGGCATTTCCACAGGCCTCTTTCATTCGTGTGATCTCATCTATGACCTCATCATGTAATCCCTGCCGAAATAAACTTCTGTTTAGTACGGTATCAATTTCAGAAGCCCCGGCTTGAACCGCATACTTAATTTCAAGAAGTCGGGTCGAAATGGGGGTCATTCCAGACGGAAACCCTCCTGCTACACTGGCGATTTGTACGGAATAACACTCTAAACGATCGAGACATTTTCTGGCTGCTTCAACCAAAACCGGATATACACAGACAGCAGCAACGGTTTGGGTACTCAACGCGGCGAGTTGCTTTGCAGACTCTACTTCAGACGCTGATTTCTGAGCTTCTAAAAACGAGAAGAATGGATCCGCGGCTCGCTCACATAAGACTTGGATCTCATCGGGTGTATCTGTCGCATTGAGAGACGTCAAATCTAATAGTGAAATCAGATGAAGTGCAGTAGACGTGTCCATATTCTTGATTAAAATGATCGTCTCAACCAGAAACGAACTAAATGGCTTTTGAGTATTGTAAATTATTAAACCAAAGGTCCGGCATTCCGAATGAATTCGGAAGCCACTGTGTCAAATTTCTGAAAATTCTTTTTGAACATTTCGGCAACTTCTTTCGCTTTTTTGTCGTAGGCGGCTTTATCCTTCCACGTGTTTCTGGGATTGAGGATATCAGACGGTACCTGATCCACTTTTTCTGGGATCCAAAGACCAAACACAGTGTCTTGAGTAAACGATACCTGATCCAAGTTTCCGGCAATGGCTTCACTGAGCATACGCCGGGTGTTTGACAATTTCATCCGGCTTCCAACTCCGTAGGGCCCGCCTGTCCAACCGGTATTTACAAGCCAGACTCGTGACTTGTATTTTCGGATTTTATCTGCCAATAATTCGGCATATTCTGAAGGATGAAGTGGCATAAAGGGCGCACCAAAACACGCCGAGAATGTTGCTTGTGGCTCCGTAATCCCTCGTTCTGTACCGGCTACCTTTGCCGTATACCCACTCATAAAATGATACATCGCTTGTTCTGGGGTAAGTTTCGCGATGGGTGGAAGAACTCCAAAAGCGTCTGCAGTTAAAAAGATAATATTTTCGGGATGTCCACCCACGCCATCCAATTTGGCATTGGGGATATGATAAATAGGGTAGGAGCAGCGCGTATTTTCGGTTAAGGAGACATCCTCAAAATCAGGCTCTCTGTAGTCATTCAAAATGACATTTTCTAAAATGGTTTCCGGCATTTTGGTCGTGGCATAGATCATCGGCTCGTTCTCTTCACTAAGACGGATAGTTTTCGCGTAACATCCACCTTCGAAATTAAAAATACCGTTCTCACTCCAGCCATGTTCGTCATCTCCAATTAAAAGTTTATCTGGATCCGCCGAAAGAGTAGTTTTTCCAGTTCCTGAAAGCCCGAAAAAGACAGCTGTTTTCCCTTCAGCATCCATGTTAGCGGAGCAATGCATAGCCATGACTCCTTTGCGTGGCAAGAGATAATTCATTACAGCAAAAATGCCTTTTTTTACCTCTCCGGAATAGAGAGTTCCGCCAATTAATATTTTTTTCTGCGACAAATCACATAAAATGAATGTTCCGGATCGTGTTCCGTCCACAGCAGGGTCAGCTTGAAAATGAGGAGCAGCTAAAACCGTAAAGCCTGGTGTAAAGCTCTCCAGCTCATCTCGAGTAGGTCGGATAAACATATTTCGAGAGAATAGTGCGTGATAAGCTGCTTCACTTATTACTCTAACCGATAATTGGTGGGTTTTATCTGCTCCGGTATAGAGATCCTGAACATAAAGCTTTTTGTCTTTCAAATAGTTTAATACTTTGGCTTCCAATGCATTGAATACCTCAGTAGATATGGGTTGATTGACATCTCCCCAGTCGATCGTATCTCGTGTCAGTTCATCTTCTACCGTAAATTTATCCTTTGGCGAACGCCCCGTGTAGGTTCCGGTTAAGACGCGAAACGCCATGTCTTTTGTTAAAATACCTTCCTGATTTCGAATGGCATGTTCGTAAAGCTCGGCCGGAGTCAAATTCCAAAAAGTTTGCGAAGAATCCGCTAATATAGATTGAAGGGATAACATTTCAGGATGTTGCGCTGACATGGTTTTTATAATTTGACAGATCACGGTGAATGACTTGTTTAAAATCAAAACCGATCTGATTAGCTCCAATTGAAAGGATGTGGTTATCTAACTCACATCTTGCGTATATTTTGATCTTTAAAGGTAATAAGAACGTTTGTAAATATCTCTCAAAAAACCGATGTCCGATTCGAATTCCGGTTCTCCAAAACCACAAGTTCAACACATGCCTACCGTGCGATTAGCTCTTCTCCAATATGCCTCTAAGTCAACGGCTGTTGAGACGGTTTTGCACGCAGAGAGGTTAATCCTCAATGCGGTTGAAAAAGGAGCTCAAATCATCTGTTTACAGGAATTATTTCACTCGGATTACTTTTGCAGAACTGTTAATCAGGCGCAATTTAAAGAGGCAGTTCGGGTTAAAAGTTCATTTATGGAGCGCTTTCAGGAAATCGCTAAGAAGCATGAGGTTGTGTTAATCCTCCCCATTTTTGAAGAGGCGGCACCTGGACTTTATTTCAATTCAGCAGTTGTAGTGGATGCAGATGGAACACGAGTCGGAGTGTATCGCAAAATGCATATACCTGAAGACCCGGGCTTCCATGAAAAATTTTACTTCACGCCTGG
>JAURMN010000154.1 GCA_030830725.1 Balneolales bacterium
TAGTAGAGCCATTGTCTTTTTCTCCTGAAAATTAGGTGTGGAAGATTGGATTATCCCCGGCAAACATATCCTCATAGAGTGCTTCGGGCTCGGGGAAAGGAGCCTCGTCCGCATAGGTAATTGCGTCGAGTACTTCCTCTTCAACCTCTTTTTCAATCGCTTCTAACTTCTTGTCTGTAATTGACTTATCACTCAGCAAAAGGGTTCGGAGTCGCTCAATCGGATCGAGTTTTTGAAACTCGTCCATTTCCTCTTTGGTTCTATATTTTTGGGGATCCGACATGGAATGCCCTCTGTATCGGTAGGTCCGGATTTCTACAAACCATGGCATAGAGTCTTTTCGGACCTCTGCTGCAATCTCTTTCATATTCTCATACACAGTAAGAACATCCATTCCGTTAAATACACGGTGTTTCATGCCATACCCAAGTGCTCTTTCCCAGATTTCACCAGTGGAATGACGCTGAACGGCAGTCCCCATGGCATACCCGTTATTTTCTACCACAAAGATGCAAGGGAGTTTCCAGAGTTGACACATGTTTAACGTTTCGTGCAAAGCTCCCTGGTGAACGGCTCCATCGCCCAGAAAACAGGCTGTTACTCGTTTATTTCCCTGATATTTATTGGCAAAAGCCAATCCGCCAGCCAGTGGAACATGCCCTCCCACAATTCCATAACCGCCCCAAAAGTGCTCTTTCACGTTGGCAAAGTGCATCGAGCCACCTTTTCCTTTCGAACATCCGGGGGCTTTTCCGAACAGTTCGGCCATTCCTTGTCGAGCCGAAATTCCACGCACCAAACCCCAACCGTGATCTCGGTAGGCCGTAATGAGATCATCATCGCCATTGAAGGCAAAGGCAGTACCTGTTGAGATCGCCTCTTGGCCAATATAGAGATGCAGAAAACCACCAAATTTTCCTTTTTGGTACATTTGCATGGAGCGCTCTTCAAACTTACGCTGTAGGACCATCTGCCTGAACATCTCCAAAAGGCTTTTGGAAGAGAGACCTAATTGCTTCGGCGTTGCAGTCGTACTTGCCGGAAGGTCTACGGCTTTGTCAACCACCCCATTCGAGGAGTGTGCAAGACCAATAGGCGCAAAAAACGCTTCTTTTTTCTTACTACTCATTATGGAATCATTCCTTGTTTTATACGTCTTTACAGGATCGTTTTCAGAAATTCCGCAACTTGATAACAGAATTCTTGAAAGTCGGGAAAGATACGTGAAAAAACCCAAAAATGGGAATCCTGTCTGCTTAGCAACAGCATGACCCCCATAAAGCTTACTTTGAACTTTTTTAGTCGGCGGAATCGACTAAAAGAGATGCAGATTTCGATAACAGCTCTTCGATTTTTGAACTGTCACGGCCACCGGCAGTAGCAAGGGAAGGCTGACCTCCACCTCCGCCACCTACCAATTGAGCCGCTGATTTCACCCATTTACCGGCATGTAAACCTTTTTCAACTAAATCGGGGGTCAGGGCTGTTAAAATGAATACTTTCCCTGTTTCTGCCTCAGATGAAACGAATAAAATGGCCGCTTTCTCTTTTTTTCTGTTCAAAGCTTCATATCCGGCTTTCTTCATCCCTTCCATATCTGCGCCGTCTAAGACGCCTTTATAAAGCGTAATGTGCTCACCTTTGGTTTCAATGTCCTCTCCAAGCTGAAGTAGATCCTGAACCTGGTTTAGCCGTTGTGCACTTTGAAGCACCGATAATTTCTGCTCAAGATCCTGTTTATCCAGCATCAATTTTTGTAATGCCGCCATCGGGTCTTTTGGACTTCCGAGTTCGCGTTGGACTGAATGCCAGGCAGACAAGGCGGCATGCACCTCATGTTCGGCTTTTTTAGAGGCTATCGCTTCCACTCTCCGAATCCCGGAGGCCACAGACGACTCTGAAACAATTCGGAAGTATCCTAACTCACCGGTAGCCTGTGCGTGAGTCCCGGCACAAAGCTCCATTGAAAACTCCTTATCGAAAGTGATCATCCGGACTTTATCCCCGTATTTCTCACCAAACAGCATCATTGCACCTCTATATCTCGCCTCTTCAATCGGCACGTCCCTCTCCTCTAGCAAGACAATATTCTGTCGGATGCGTTCATTCACCATACGCTCCACCTCCGCTAACTCTTCCGGAGTCACGGCCTGATGATGGGCAAAATCAAAGCGCACCTTATCGAGCGTCACAAGCGATCCTTTCTGTACCACATGCGTACCCAGTACTTCACGCAAGGCTGCATGTAACAGGTGTGCTGCCGTATGATGACGGCGAGTCTCGATACGCCGGTCCACATCCACCTGCGCGATCCACATGCCGGACGGATCCTCTGGCAGGCGATCCACCGTATGTATAAATCCCTCCGCCCCTTTCTGCACGTCCACTACCCTTAGCTCCACATTTCCCTTTCGAAGCGTCCCGGTGTCTGCGGTTTGCCCGCCACTCTCGGCATAAAACGGCGATTGATCCAGGAAGAGCAATCCGCCTTTTTCGGCCTTTGCGGTTTTGAGAATCCGAACTTCGGCTTCCAAATGATCATATCCGACAAATCGAAACGCGCCCATGTGTTCATCGGTTTGCGCATTTACTTCTTTCCACTCCACCGCTCCCTGATCGATAGCAAATTTACCAGCCGCACGAGCACGCTCTTTTTGCTCGTTCATCAACACTTCAAACCCGCGAGTATCTACTGTCATCCCTCTCTCACGGGCCATCAACTGAGTCAAATCGATTGGGAATCCATAGGTATCGTGAAGCTTAAAAGCGTTCTCTCCGGAAATTTCTTTTACACCCTCGCTCATGGATGAAAAGAGCTCAATTCCTTGTCCAAGTGTCTTAATAAAGGAGGTTTCTTCTGCTTTAACCAAATCCGAAACAAATTGCTTTTGGGCTTCAAGTTCCGGAAAGATGGCTTTAAACTGATCCGCTAAAACCGGTACCAATCGATAAATAAAGGGTTCTTTAAGCTCAAGGGAGTCCCACCCGTATCGAATCGCCCGGCGAAGAATCCGTCGGATCACATAGCCACGTCCCTCATTGGATGGAGAAGCGCCATCGGCAATAGCAAAACTTACAGCCCGAACGTGATCTGCAATCACTCGCA
>JAURMN010000155.1 GCA_030830725.1 Balneolales bacterium
AAAGCGGTGGTGACAGAGGTGATGGAATCCGAGGGAGAGATCATTCTTTTTATTGATGAGATTCACACACTTGTCGGCGCGGGTGCGGCAGAAGGATCAATGGATGCGGCCAATATTCTCAAACCATCTTTGGCTCGGGGTGAACTCCATGCCATCGGGGCGACGACGCTGACCGAATATCGTAAATACATCGAAAAGGATAAGGCTCTTGAGCGTCGTCTTCAGACGGTCTTTGTGGGTGAGCCGTCGGTGGAAGATACGGTGTCAATTTTGCGCGGGATTCAGGAGCGTTATGAGGTGCACCATGGGGTGCGCATTACCGATGCGGCGATTGTGGCAGCGGCTGAGTTGAGCCATCGTTATATCGCGGATCGATTTTTACCCGATAAAGCGATTGATTTGATTGATGAGGCGGCGTCACGTTTGCGCCTGCAAATCGATTCTCTGCCGGAAGAGATGGATACGATTGAGCGGGGAATTCGCCAGCTGGAAATTGAGCGCGAGGCGTTGAAACGCGAAAAAGATGAGACGAAAATTGCTTCCATTGAGAAAGAATTAGCCGAAATGGAAGAGCAATACGCGGCGATGAAAGCGCAATGGGATGCCGAGCGAGGACTCATTCAGAAGACTCGGGAGCTCAAGCAGGCGCTGGAGACCGCCCGGAATGAAGCGGATAAGGCCGAGCGCGAGGGGAACTACGAAAAAGTGGCCGAATTGCGCTATGGAACGTTGGTGGAACTCGAAAAAGAGATGGCGGAGACCAAGCAAAAACTCGAGGAGAACGAGGAGGGCGGGTCGTTACTCAAAGAGCAGGTCGATGCGGAGGATATTGCCGATATCGTTTCTCGTTGGACTGGGATTCCGGTGAAGAAAATGTTGGCCGGGGAGCGTCAAAAGCTTCTGATGCTTGAAGAGGAATTGCATAAGCGCGTAATCGGTCAGGATCAGGCCATCGAGGCGGTATCGGATGCGGTGCGACGGGCTCGCGCAGGCTTGCAAGACGAAAACCGTCCGATTGGATCGTTCCTCTTTTTGGGCTCGACAGGGGTAGGAAAAACCGAATTGGCCCGATCACTTGCCGAATTTTTGTTCAATGATGAGCATGCCATGATCCGCATTGACATGAGCGAATACATGGAAAAACATGCCGTGAGTCGTCTGATTGGAGCTCCTCCGGGGTATGTGGGGTATGAAGAGGGTGGTCAGCTTACGGAAGCGGTGCGTCGCAAGCCGTACAGTGTTGTGCTTTTGGACGAGATCGAAAAAGCGCACCCCGATACGTTTAATATTCTTTTGCAGGTGCTCGATGAGGGTCGATTGACGGATAATAAAGGTGTGACGGTCGATTTTACGAATACGATTATCATTATGACCAGCAACATTGGGTCGCAGCTGATTTCGGAGCGTATTGAGGCGAAAGCAGGGGCGAAGGTAAATGGGAAGGCTTCGGGTGCGGGAGCTGGTGCGGCGGATGCTGAACTCTCGGCAGACGAATATCTCTCCTTACAAAATGAGTTGATGGCGTTATTGAAAAAGACCATCCGTCCGGAGTTTCTGAACCGGATCGATGACGTGGTGATTTTCCATCCGTTGGGGCGTCAGCATATTCGACGCATTGTCGATATTCAGCTCATCCATGTGCTAGAGATGTTGAATCGTCAAAAAGTACGCCTCACTGTGACTGAACCAGTAAAAGATTGGCTAGCTGAACGGGGATATGATCCGGTGTATGGAGCACGACCTTTGAAGCGAATCCTCCAGACGCAGTTGGTGAACCCGCTGTCTAAGTTTTTACTCCGGCGCGAAGATGCACTGGAATCGATTCAACTAGAAGCTACAGTCGGTAAAAATGGATCAGGAGTGGAATTTACCGAAGTGTATGATGATGTAGAGGCCTGGGCTGAGGAGTAGGGTTGGTTTATTTAGTGATCGAGTGCTTGAGTCTGGTTGATCGGGTGCGAAATGAGATTGATCTTTAATTCAAGATGATTAATTTGTTGACGGCATTCTGATCTATGCTCAAACCACGCACTAACCTCCACACTAATTTCCTGCCTGTATGTCAAAAAATGCACTTTTGACTCTCATCACCATTGTTGCAGCTCTCGGTGGTTTACTCTTTGGATACGATACCGGAGTCATTAACGGCACTCAGTTTTATTTTAGTAAGTTTTTTGATCTCGACCCGGCCATGAAAGGTTGGGTGGTCGGGAGTGCCCTGTTGGGCTGTTTGGTGGGTGCCGTCGCTGCTGGTTCTCTGGCCAATACCCTCGGACGGAAATTCACTTTGATTTTAGCCGCTTTTCTCTTCACCGTGTCCGCAGCGGGTTCAGGAATGCCCTCATTTTTACCTCAAGAGGTCTGGTTATTAGTGGTATTTCGGATAATTGGGGGCGTCGGAATTGGGTTAGCCTCCATGGCAGCACCAACGTATATCGCTGAGATCGCGCCTGCAAGTAGACGTGGAGTTTTGGTAACCTTTTATCAATTAGCCATTGTGACCGGCTTTTTTGTGGTGTTTTTGGCCACCTATTTTATTGGCGCCGGGTTTACCGAGGCGGAAAATGTATCCGTTGGATGGCGCTGGATGTTCTGGTCTGAATTGATTCCTTGTTTATTGTTCTTGGTCTTCACGTTTTTTATTCCTCGAAGCCCTCGTTGGCTGGTCTTAAAAGGTCGTGAAGATGAGGCTCGACGCGTACTTGAAATGCTTCATGAGCCTGATGCGGCGGCCAAGGAACTTGAGTCGATCAAAAACTCAATCCGAATGGAAGTGAACCGTGAGGAACAATCGGTTTCGATTTGGCAAAAAGCAGCTCTGCCACTTGTGATAATCGGGACAGTTCTTTCAATATTGCAGCAGTTTACCGGTATCAATGCCGTGCTCTATTACGGTGGAGATATTTTTGAAAAAGCACTCGGATATGGTCAGGAGGATGTACTCAAGCAGCAAATCCTGCTTGGCGCTGTGAATTTCTTATTCACCTTTGTGGCGATGTTTACGGTAGATCGTTTTGGCCGTAAACCGCTTATTTACTTGGGATCCGTTGGAATGGTTTCCGGTTTTATCCTGTTGGGAGGATCGCTCTATTTGGATCAGGTCGGATTGATTTCGCTTATCGGAGTGCTGATGTTTATCGGATCCTTTGCGCTGAGTATGGGCCCAGTGGTTTGGGTACTTCTCTCGGAAATGTTCCCAAATAGTATCCGAAGTGCAGCGATGTCAGTGGCTGTGGCGGCACAATGGGCGGCCAATTATGTGGTTTCCCAAAGTTTCCCGGTTATTGCCGAAAGTCAGGCCAACTTGGAAGGCATCTGGAATCGCTCGTTACCCTATTTCCTCTTTTCTGTCTTCATCATCACCATCATCTGGTTCACACACCGCTATTTGGTCGAAACCAAAGGTAAATCACTCGAGGAGTTGGAATCCGTGTGGGCGAAGAAATACGGAGAGATCAAATAGGCTCAGGGCTGATAATCGAGTGCGAGCAGGATTTCGTTCTTTCGATTAAAGAATTGATAGGGCGAGTTGTAAACCAGTAACATCGGCTCGCCGACGGGCTTAAATCCATGCTTTTTGGCTAATTCGACAAGCTCGTTCGAATATTTCTGCCGGCTGCTTCCCGAGGCATATCCTCCGAATTCAACTGCCAAAAAATAACCGGGTTCCGATTCAAATACGCGCACGGAAGAGGTAGTGGATTCCGGTGTATTCCCCTTATGGAATGAAGCGGGCAGCACAAATTCCATCACGTTGTTACCCTCTTCATCACCCATGTAGACCGGGGTGGTCATGCTGATTTTTTTACTGTCGGCATTATTGCCAGAGATATACCGAAACAATACACCAAAATTATTATCGGATTGAATCTTCATCACCGGCGGGTAATAGCGAAGCTCTGCGCCGTCGATGGACTCGATGACCTCAAAAGGCTGGGTTTCGTATTTCTGGGCCATGGCGTGTTGAGAGAAAAGTGTTAAAAAAAGTGCGCAAAGAACTGTGCTGAAAACGTAATAAGCTCTCATTTGAGTATAATTCTCGATTATATTATGAAGTAATTTAAACCATCGAGCACTCTTTGTGCTTCCTGATACCCTCAAAAACCTTAATTCTGCTCTGAACGTTCGGTAAATGAGATTTCGAAAGAATAGGCTAGTCTTTCATGCGGTTCGGATTCCCCAACAGTATAGGTGTCGACAAGCACTTGACCTTCATGAGTGATCGTCATCAGGCGAAACATGGGGGTGTGATTGGTTTCGTCAGGAATTTTGGTTCGCTCTACCCCTGGAATGTGCAGATAGTGAGTGCTTCCGATCTGTTTGCTGTGATTCACACGTTCCATGTCCATGTGTAAATCTCCTGAAATCATGGCGGTAAGATTGGGTTGAGAGACCACTTCCTCTACAAAAAGAGGATTATGAACTCCCTTTTCTGGGTTTTCTGGATAGGCACCTGCTTGGGCTCCGTGAACAATTAAAAATACCGGTTTTGGCGCCATCGCCTGGAGTTGATCTCGAATCCAAAGCACTCCCTCATCTTCAAATTCGCGACTGTAGCCCGGAGAGGCGAAAATAAATGCGATAGAATCCCCTTCCATCACATATCGAGAGCTGGTTACCACCGGATTCCATTTTTGAGCATAATCCAAATACTTCTCCACGGATTCATTATGCTCTTCGTTGCCCATGATTGGATAAAACGGGACGGTGAATTTTTGAAGCTCGACCGTGGAGGCTTCGTATTGAATATCGGTTCCTTCGTGGGCGATGTCTCCTACTCCGATCACAAAATCGATGGGCTCGGCTTGATGAAGGGTATTCATCTGTTCAATGGCACCCCGCATGTTTGGGAATTCGGCTAATGGTTTGGGTTCGGCATCGCCCAGAATGGCAATGCGCAAAAAGACTTCTCCGTCCTGATGCTGCCCTGTCGTCAGAGGTATGTTGAAGGGAGGATTTTGACTAAGCTGCTCTAAATTGACCTTTTTGATGTAATACTCGCAGCCGTTCAGTAGCAATGTTGCAGGAAGACCGACAAAGAAAAGGGTCTTGAATAGAGTGCTTCTTGAAGCAGTTGAGGTATGCGAGGCAATTGAGGTTTGTAAAGCTTTCGAATGGGTCTTTTCAATACGTGTGGTCAGCAGGCGATGTGACTGGAACATGGAGAGGAGGTTTTATGCCTGTATTTAGGTGCTTTCAAACATGATTTGAGAGACGATAATAGATCGCCGTACAACGTATCATAATACAGACTATGAGCCCGAAAAACTTTTAGGTAACAAAAAGTTAATATTCAATTACATGTCAGATTATCTCATCTGATCGGGGTTCAGGCCTTTCAGCGCCTCGTCGACAAAGAGGCGACCTTTGCGAACGAGTTGCCCGTCGAAATAGACATCGGCGCCGATGCAGACCAAGTCCCAGTGAATGGAGGATTCGTTTCCGTTGGGGGCATCTTCGTAATCGTTGCCGAGCGTGAGGTGATTGGATCCGGTAATTTTCTCATCGAAGAGAATGTCATACATCGGGTTTTTTATAATGGGGTTCACGCCGAAGGAGATTTCGCCGAATCGACGGGCGCCGAGGTCGGTGTTCAAGATGGCTTCGAGGGCCTCGTTATTGGAGGAATCAAAATCTGTTACGACGCCATCTTTTACCGTAAGGCGGACGAATTCAAAAGGTTTACCCTGGTACACACTCGGAGCGTAGGTGATGGTGCCGTTGACGGAATCGAGAATTGGGGAGGAGAAAATCTCACCGTCGGGAATGTTCCGTTTTCCGAAACAACGATCGAAGGCCTACCAATCAGTGAGAAAATTTCCACCTTCGCGGCCGATAATCGCATGACTTCGTGCAAAGTTCCAATGGACTTATCTATCTAAATTCATCGGCTGGTAGCCAACCAGTTCCTTCCGAATATCGCTTCACCACTCGAGCAGGTGTTCCAACAGCAACGCTGTAGT
>JAURMN010000156.1 GCA_030830725.1 Balneolales bacterium
TCATAAAGACCATCCCCATTCAGATCCCCTACTGCACATGCATGATAAAAGGACTTTTTATCTGATACTTGAGTCCATTCAATGCCATCAGAGTTAAATTCACCATAAAATAAATGCCCATGAGGCCATTCATCATTTTGGCCATTATTATTTAGATCTGGAACTTCAGCCCCATGATCACACCCAACTATCCCTCTGCCATTCGGAAAAAAATCGGTATTTCTAAACTCAGAAGTGATATCCAATTCAAAATCACGCTTAAAAATCCACTTCCCATTTTCTTTTTTGAGAAGAATGGAAGCTGACTGTAGATCAGTAGCATCTGTCCAGTTGGTCCCACCATTAGAGAACATAAACTCTTCTCCTTGGTATCGGTAGTACACTGTACTGAGAAATGCATTTTCTAACCATTTTATTTTTTTTGATGGAAACATCGTTTTTCCCTCAAGGTCGATTTCGTGAACCGTGATGGTAAACGGTACTTCTTCTACTACCTCCTCAAACACTCCTGTGACGGACATATTTTTCGATAGTGTAATCGTATTAGGATTTGTCGTCCCTGTGAGATCTCCTTGCCATTCTTTGAACACATATCCATCTACGGGTGTTGCGGTAAAGGTCACGATGGTGCCCTCTGTACCGGATGGTGTGTGTGTAACTTGTCCACTATTAGCCGGAGAGACAGATGTGGTGATGCTAAAGTTTGTATTCGTCTCTGGCTCAGTACCACATGATATTACCAAAAGAACAGTGGAGAGTAGTATATACTTTTTCATGATGAGCGATAAACATTTAGTTAATTATATCTATATAAAGAATGTAACAATATTAGATAGTAATACTATAAATGTTATTTAGTTGCTTTATTGATTTTCTATGCATGACTGCATAAATATAGCCTAATAACCTCTTTAAAACGCTAATGAGAGAGTAATCAAATTTGATCACTTCATGAGCAACATCTGTCTTGTCTGAGAAAACCCTGGTGCATCTAATCTGTAGAAATATACGCCCGTCGAAAGACCCGACGCATTAAAATTCACAGAGTGGCTTCCAGCCTGCTTTACGCCATCTATCAGCACCGCAACAGACTGTCCAAGCATGTTGAAGACCTCGAGACGAACCTCTGATGTTTGCGGAAGGGCAAATTGAATTGTGGTGGATGGGTTGAAGGGATTCGGGTAGTTTTGGGATAGGGAAAATGATTTAGGCGAAACTTCAGACTCTTCATTCGAAACCGTAATCAACGATTCAAGTTTGATATCTATGAAGATCATGCCAGTTCTGGAATCTTCCTCAATACTTCCGGGTCCATTATTTCTTCTATAGGATACCATCAATTCTGGAGAGGCTGATCCTGAAGTTGTAATCGTACTTGGCGTAACGAATGGGACAAATCCTGTTCCATAAAAGTATCTTTGAAATTCTTCATCAAAGATTAATTCATGTGGAACAAGTTTTCCATTTTGATTTAAGTGGATAGTTGGAACATAAGGTAGTTTTCCTGCCGTTTCAGGAAATGAATATTGAGGAATTTCTGAAAAGGTCTTATACCGGTCTAAAAGATCTTCCGGCATTTCGGTATCTCCAGGAAATTGACCTAGACGTCCCCAACCCATATCTCCAGTCAAGTCCAGCCAACCATCGTTATTTATATCTTCCACTATTATGGATGCATTGGCTGTCATGAGGCTTTCATATCCTTCATGCAAAATCTGATTCGTAATATTTATACCATTTTCGAATATATAGGTATTGGACTTACGCCCATCTTCATTATCAGCCAAGTTAATTAGTACTTCATCCTCACTATTTTGATTGAAATCCGCAATATAGTGGCGAAGGTACCACCCATAGGATGGATCTAATTTCAAAATTGCTTTCGTTGTATCGAGAACGATCCCATCTGTGATAGAACTCTTGATTACATAGAGGTATTCTGCCCAAACCACAGAGTCTTGATATGTTATAGATGGATCGAAAATTTCTGGTTGATTCTTATCAAAATTCCAGTACACTCTTTCTGAAAGATGATAATAGATAAACCCATTTTTCTTTTCTAGAAACTCAATACCAAGGCTGTATTGACCTGATTCATCTTTTATATATGGAGCTCCGATAATTTCTCCATTTTCGTAATCATATCGTTTTGCCAAATACGCATTACCAACAGAGTCTTGGATTTGTGAATTATACACAATGATGGCTTCGTCTTTTCCATCCTGATCAATATCGATTAATACTCCATTTTCCGTTGTATTTAAGTAATCCTCACAGTTACAATAATTATCAAATGCTTTAGTCGTGTCTAGTTCAACTCTTTCAAACGATGATAATCTGTTCAAAAATATTTCATTAGGTGTGTGATCACCATTTTCCAAATACCAAGAAGGTTGTTGCCCACGTCTTCCATGAAAGTTCGCAGTCTCTCTGAGGATATCGACATTACCATCTCCATTAAAATCTCCAAGAGAGTGCTTTCCAAATCTGGAATTCGCGTCTCCCTGACCATAAATTGTCAGTGTGGGGTTCAAGACCCATTTTTGTCTTGAAGAATCGAAGTCATAAATCCCATAAACCCAATAGGATTCTGGGTGTGACCAAAGTTGATTGAGTAGTTCGTCCTCCCCATCATTATCAAAATCTGCAAATGCAATCCAAAAACTTAGCCCATAACCACTAATATCATAATTTGGATTTTCAGGATCGACATACATTTCTTGTTGTAAATTCTCAAGATCACGTTTAGTTGTACTATCTATCTCAAAAATATTGTCAGACCATTCTATTGAGTAGGCATTGAAGATATTTTGGGTTTGCGCGATTAGTATCGATGGATTAATAACAATGGATACCATAGCTACGACTAATGAAATAGTCGTGAGGTATAACTTAGTGATCATCAGAGAACAAATTAAATTTACAGTTAGTTTTGTAGTAAGTTTCTGATGATACCTATTTAATGATCAATATTTAATAAAAACCGAAATTTTTAACATAATCGACACCTCAGGGGATAAACTCACTTAATCAACGTAAACATTTTCACACGCATTTCGCCCTCACCGGTGACCAATCGATACAAATACACTCCGCTTGACAGATGGCTTCCATCAAAGGTGATTTGGTGCCAACCGGCATTCATGCTACCGTTTGCTAGTGTTGAAACCCGTTGCCCGAGTACATTATAAATCTCGAGTTTCACATTGGAAACGGCAGGAAGACCGAACCGAATGGTTGTTGTTGGATTAAATGGATTGGGATAATTTTGTTCTAGTGATACCTGATCTGGAATCTCAGGACCAGGTATGACCTCGTTTGACGTACGAAGTCCCGTTGCAAATGTTGAATATGGCGACCAGCCTGATCCCCCTACACTATTCTCGGCCCTGACTCTCCATTCGTAAACGGTGTTACCTTTTAAAGGTTCCGTCAACGCAAGATAATTTCCAGTTAATCCTTCATATCGGATCGGTTCAGAAAATGGAGTTTCTTCTATTAGCTCCAGCGTATAGAACTCGGCCCCGTTAGTGGCACTCCATTCAAACTCGGTCAGAATCCCAACATTTTCGGTTTCGTTTTCAGGGAAAAGAATGGATGGAGTTTCCAGTGTCTGAATTCTCAACGTGTAAGTTGCTGTGACTACTTCACTTGTAGAATACGTTTCATATTCTGCAATCGCACGGATTGTGATGGACCCGGGTTCTTTGATAAGGATCGGATCGATGTATACTTCTGAAGTATCATTGGGTTGAGTTCCATCTAGAGTGTATCGGATCGTCCCAGCCTCTGCAACACCGATGCTGATATAAAGACTATCGATATACGTGTCTTCAGGAGTTACAATTGATGGCGCTTGTCCCTTTGGTCTTGGAAATGGAGCTTCGGATACCTTTGTGAGATCGACGGGAACAAGTGCAAAGACAGAAAATCCGTCCGTTTCGGCACACACATCCGCTCGAGATTCAGGAACTGAAGTGAATGTTTCTTCAATAAGTTCGTAATCTCCATTAGACCCTGTTTCAATCCGAATAAACCCGACGTTATTACTTCCGCCGATTCGTTCGTCTATCAAAGTCTGTGCCAGAATACATAAAGTTGCAGGTTTCTCAAATCTTGGGTCTTCAATTGGTGCATCATCTTGGCCATAGAGTTCCACTTTATACAGATCGGAGATACGATTCTGTAGGTGCTGGAGTAGTGCTTTTTCATCTTCACTTGGCTCATCCTCACTTCTGAGTCCAAGCAATTCGACAACAGTTTGTTCTGTCACTGCTGTAATTTCTAGCTTACCAACTTGTCTAGGCCGCCCGTCACCATCTTGAACTTGTTGAGTAGCCGCCGGTGGTATCTGGACACTCAGTACAGTGGTCGTATCTACATCCGATATCACTTGAGCGGAAAAACCATTTTGTTGATCAACCGGCGTTTGATAGGCAACATCGGTCTGTAAGGAATCGGGTTGGTCGGGAAGAGGCGGAGCGCTACGATCATCCCGAAGACATCGCACGGAAAACCCAAAAGCAAAATCACTGGAAGGCCGATCGATATATTCGAAATAACGGTTCATCGCCGTATTGTAGGCATAATATTCATTCTCTCGGGTTGATGTCCAGAAGATTGCGTTTTCACCTTTCGTGAGACTATATTCCCCATCCGGCCAACGAAAATCAGCTGGTAAAGCGGAAAACCCTACACTGTCTGTCGCACCTTCGTTAGGCGCTAACCAAAGTCCTGTTCCGGCTTCAAGAGTCCCCGTCGCTTTCAAATTCCCTCCAGCGATATCTGCCCCCCCTGCATATTGGATCAGAATTTCCCAGTCCTCTCTACTTGGGACTTGCCAACCGGCAGGACAGATTCCAGATGGATGAGTCACGGCAAACCAGTTATAAAGTTTTCCAAAGGGAATTTCATTTTCACTGTCATTGCGATAGTTTACCCAAGCACCTTCGCCGATCGTTTCATCCTCATCTAAAAATGTAAGCGAAGCCCACTCCGAGGAATCGGGAATATGATCGATTAGATCTCCATTTTGATATCGTGTAGTGCGAAGATTATCCTTCATCCAGAGTTGATCTCCGATCTGAACGGTGCGATAGATGTTTTCGTCGATGTCTGTGACAGTGACCTCCGTGGTGTCTACGGGGGTTCGGAACCGAACAATATCTCCCAAGCCAGTTCCGGACTCATTCGTAGCATACATTCGTGTATAATACGCTGCTCCGGAAATCAGGGAATCTATTGTGATTTGGAAGGTTTGGGAAGTACTGAGTGAATCAGAAACAGTAGAATCCTGGCTAACCTTATTTGATGAAGTCTGGGGGAGTTGGGCTACTAAAACTCGATCCTCTGGTCCAGGTTCCGGATCCAGTGATAGATAAAGTCCCCAATCTGATAATGTCCCGCCACCATCGTATTGTACGGTTGCTTGAAAAGTTGCCCTTGTCTGCGTGATGTCTGTTACTTCGACTGGCTCGAGTACAGGAGCCGTAATGACGATATCTTTTATGCATCGAACCGAAGCCCCAACGGGATATGAGTTTTTTATCAAAGGGTATTCGTTGAAAGTATTTTCTGATGAATCAAGCCTGAAAAGCCATACCGCATCTTTTTTATCCCCAAGCCATGTAGTTACGCTGTCTGATGTGGATGACCAGAAGAATGCGTCATCAAGGTTCAACCAAGTGCTATTAGAACCGGATATCATCCCACTTGGAAGTATATTTAACCTACTCTCTGAGGTAAGCCCTAACACTTTTTCTCCGGCCACATCAGCGCCTCCAAGTTCTGCAATCAGGTTTAGCCACTCTTCTCTGGTAGGGATTGACCATCCTGAGGGGCAAATTCCAATTGGATTTGTGATGGCTTGAGTGTTGTAGCTTAATCCTTTGAGTCTGTCCCTGACTCTGTCTGTTAAACCATTAGGAAATTGATAAGTTCCCCAATAATCATATAACCAGCGTTGAGTTGAACTAGAAGAAAGTTCTAGACCATTTCTATACGTAGTTGTTCGAAGATTTTCAGCCATCCATTGACGATCGCCAATTTGTACAGTGGAGTAGAGCCTACCCTTCACATCTTGAAGAGTTTCAAATTCAGAGTCGAGTGTTGAA
>JAURMN010000157.1 GCA_030830725.1 Balneolales bacterium
GGTATCATATTCCCATTGTCCACCCCGAGCTGGCAAAATTACTAGATTACAGCCAGTATGTTACGGAGCTAGGAAAGTGGTATTCCTTGCAATACAGTCCGTTTTCTAGTGATTCTGCGAATAATCCTTACCAGGCAGAAGACGGGAAAGCCTTTTATTATTTCGTTTATCCGAATTTCATGCTCAATATTTTACCGGGCCGGGTACAACTAAATATAGTGGAACCGAAAGGGGTTTCGGAGTGTGTGGTTCATTTTGATTATTACTACATGGATCTGGAAAAGGCTGCTGCGACGGGATTAATCCAAAGTGATTTAGCCTATAGTGAGGAAATTCAACAAGAGGATATTGAAATTTGTGAGGCCGTTCAGTTAGGTCTGGCCTCTGATGCCTATGAACGAGGCCGATATTCGGTAGAGCGAGAAGCGGGTGTGTGGCACTTTCATGACCGGATTCGCGAGTCGTTTCAGGTACAGACAGGATCCGCTTGGTCCTAAGCAAAGTCGAGGGTGATTAATTGCTTGAAAGACCGCCGGGTTTTGATAGGTCCCGATCTACCTGCTCGAAAAATTGCTTTTTCTCCATTTTGATGCGGGCATTAAATTCCCCTTGTTTACGCCCCTCCTCAAGACCTTTTTCACGTCCAAAATAATATCCGATAAAAAAGACTCCGTTCACTACAGCAAGTGTGAGTAATAGTTCAAGATTTCCCATCTGTTGTCTCTCTAGTGCGTATTCAATTTCTAAACATGCCGTAAAAGTTCTTTTACTTCAGTAAAGTAACGGCTTGTGAGTGAATTCCCTGACTAGAAATAAGTTGCACAAAATAGAGACCACTTGAAAGGTGCGCACCATCGAACTCAGCTTTATATGAGCCAGGAGTCAACTGCTCATTCTGTCTAAGCACCCCAACTTCTCTTCCTAAGATATCCATCACCCTGAGCGTAACGGCACCAGGCTTTGCAATGTGATATTCAATGATTGAGGACGGATTGAATGGATTGGGGTAAATGGAATGGATTTTAAAGTCTTTCGGGAGGGTTGATTGCTCGTCGAAAGCATGGTTAGATGTAATAATTCCTTGTTCCGGAGTTGGGAATTTTTGAGTGGTCAATATCATAAATTCACCCGGCTGTTGATCAAAATAGAGTTTTCCTTCTGAGTCCGTCGTGATTTCAGCGCCTGTGAAATAATCGTACCAGGTAGTTTCACTATTGAAATTTGACATTGAAAAGGTTCTCGACTTCGGTTCAACCCCAAAATTTCCCATGATTAATGCTTTGAGCTCCGGGTGATCCATGTAGATATACTTTTGATCGGATGAGAGAAATTTGGTGATGTCTGTATCCTCACTGGTAAAGGCCGGGTGAGCATATCGTAAATCAAGCAGTGCACTCCAGGTTTGATAGATTCGATAGCGATTCGTGTTATCTTTGTAATTCCATCGAATTGGTTTTTCACCCGTTCGGGAGGGGTCAGAGGGTTTGCATTCATTATCCGAATTTCCCCTCAGGCATTCTCCTGAAGATCCTCCATACCCTAATTCACCAAACTGCCAGATCATTTTTGGGCCTGGCCACAAGAAAAAGAAAGCCCCAACCATCTGCTGGCGTTTCAGTGCGGTTCTGAAATCTTTAACGGAATAGTCGCCCGCCACATTCCCATAGTTCACATTTCGAAACATCATCCATTGCTCGTCGTGGCTTTCCATGTATGCAACCGCATGCATTTTTGTCCAGCCTGCGGCAGAGTGAGATACCGCACTGAAATCAGAGCCCTCGGAGTAACCCATCGTAGCTTGATTGTACGCATGGTTCACATTTCGCCAAAGTAGCATCCCATGATTCGATAGTGCCCTCTCTTCACGATCCTCTGCAAAATGCTCCAAAATGATGTAGGTCTCAGGGTCTAGATCCCAAATACGATCGGCCATTCGCTTTAATAGCCGAACACGGTCTACATCATAACGTCCCCATGCCCCAATATCTCCAAGAGTATTATTCTGAGTGAACCCTTTAG
This sequence comes from Balneolales bacterium, assembly GCA_030830725.1. GTDB lineage: Bacteria > Bacteroidota > Rhodothermia > Balneolales > Balneolaceae > JAURMN01. The sequence continues at coordinate 2,020 of JAURMN010000157.1, forward strand.
ACAAGTCGAAGCGAAATCCGTCAATCTTGTATTCTTCGATCCAAAAAGTTGTAACTCGATCGACGAAATATTGAGTTGCCGCACTCTCATGATTCATATCGTATCCCACATTGAAATCATGCTTGGATTCCGTATTAAACCATGGATTATTAGCAGTTGGAGGCCCGTAATCTCCTGTGCTATATAGCCTTACGAGGGGACTTTGGCCGAATGAATGGTTGAGTACCATATCCAGAATCACCGCAATCCCTCTGGAGTGAGCCTCGTCGACAAATCTTTTTAGATCTTCTGCTTTGCCGTAGTATTTATCGACAGCAAAGTAGAAGGAAGGATTATATCCCCATGAATTATTGCCCTCAAACTCGTTAACTGGCATCAATTCAATGGCATTTATCCCAAGATTTTCTAAATAATCCAGGGTATCGATGAGCGTAGAAAAATTATGGGTTTCTAGGAAGTCCCGAAGCAGAAGTTCATAGATAATCAATTCATCTTTTTTAGGGCGCTCATAGTCTGAGTGCTGCCAATTGTAAGGCTGTCGACCTAACTCCAGAACCCCAACCTGAAATTGAGTTTTTCCATCTGGATAGGCTTTGAGATCAGGATAAATCGATTCTGGGATGAATTGATCGTCAAACGGGTCTAGGATCAGAGTACTGTAAGGGTCTGCGATGCGAATGTCTTGATCGACCAGATATTGAAATGCGATCTCCCCTTCGGATGGAAGATCTTCCAGTGCAATCCAAAACCAGGTACTATCCTGGTTGTGAGAGTCTTTATTCATCAGATACTCATTAGAGGGCTGCCAGTCATTGAACTCACCCAAAACATGCACCTGGTTTTTATAGGGTGCAAAAAGAGACAAATAGATCGTACCGTTTTCTTCTATCGTAATCCCATCTTGAAGCCCTGCCGGTCTTGGGGCTGTGGGTACTGGTCTGGATAGCAAAACGGAAAAAGAGGAGGTATCTGTTTGGGATTGACCCTGCTGAGCAATGATTTGGTACTCATAGAGGCCAAAATTGATTGGCTCTACTGTGGTGCGAAGCGTATCATCTTGAATAGTTGCAAGCTCACTTCCATTTTCGAATAGCGTAAGCTGAATGGTTGAATTGGTGTTACTCGCAGCCACAGCAACTACTTCCACAGAGCACGGGATTGTACAGATTATTTGATCACTTTGAGGCAGGATACGCTGGAGAATGACTCCGCCTTGATTTAGTTCAATGAATAGATCAGCGCCTCCAACATCACGGCCGACATTGGTGATGGATCCATTTACGACCCCTCGGAAAAGAACAGCTAATTTTTGGATCTCTTCTCCTGCGGGTACCCCAAAAAATTCCCTTACTGTCGGACGATAGGTATACGACCATCGACTATCTCCTAGATACGTGGCTTTTACTGAATCTGGAAAAGAGGTCCAAGGACCGGGTTTTACATATTTCCAATCTTTCTCGCTAGTAGATTGAGAGGTAATCACACCCGTATGGATGTACACATCTCCTGTGAAATCCGCTAGGTCGCCGTTTCCACCTTTACCATCATAGATGATTGTTAATGAATCCTCTGATGATGCTAAAATTGGAGACCAAGTTAGCTGTGCCTTTGCATGGCTTGCCGCTACGGATAGAAAAAGGATTGCTATAAAGGAGCGTCGAATGATGGACATACAGATTTTGGATTTATCACGTGAATCCAGCTTGAGCCTAATTCGATCATACCAGATTACACAAGATCAAGATTGACTCACAAAGGAGTCTCGAATGGCTAACGATGGTGTAAACGTTACATTCGATCGCAGATTACTTGGATTTTGAATACGATCCAGTAGAATCGTGACCGCTTTTGACCCCATCTGCTGCATCGGTTGTGCGACGGTAGATAGACCGATATAACGCGAAACAGACAAATTATCGTAGCAAATCATTGGGATTTCGATATTTCTTTCTCTCATTGCCTTAAGCGCCCCTATACCTTTAATATCTGATGTACAGAAACATGCATCCGGTTGAGGGTCTGAATCCAAAAGTTGAATCATTGCTTCATATCCGTTCTGTTCAGAAAACCCATCTCTATAGTCAGAATTCCCATAGAAGATGAGAGATTCATCAAAAAGATCGAACTCGTCTAATGCTTTTTTGTAGCCCTTTATTCTGAGTTTGATTGGAGCGGAAAGTTTAGATGCAGAAATCATGGCAACATTTCGGACACCTTGATCTAGTAAGTGTTTCGTTGCAAGGTATGCGCCTTCTACATTATCTGTGGTTACCGTATCATAATTTGGGTGATAATCATCAATTAATACGATTGGAATTTGACAAGACCCTAACTCCTCATACTGCTCATTGGTTAAGTGAGTAGAGATGAGGATATACCCATCTGCCCATCGACGCTTTACCTGATATTGCACCTGCTGAAATGCGTCCACCCCGGACATGATGTTCACCAACACAAGTTCACTCTCCGATTCAATCAATTGGTCTTGAATTCCACTTAGAATTTCCATGAAGAAGTAGTTTGACAGAACCGGTACAATGACCGCGATCGATTTTGTTCTTTTGCTCGCCAACGCCTGAGCAAACGCCTGTGGGTGATAGCCATTTTTCTGTGCGATTTGAAGGATTCTATTCCGTGTTGACTCTGTAACGGAGTCTGGATTATTGAATACCCTCGACACGGTGGCAATACTTACCCCCGCTATTTTTGCGATATCGTAAATCGTTAAAGCCATCCCTGAGTGAAGTAACCTACATACTTAAATGAATACAAGAAAAAGCAGGCACATTTCACTGTGCCTGCAATAGGATTTATAGACTCCTACTGAGGATTTGGACCCAAATAGAAGGTCTTATCCTCAACTAGGAATGAACTCTTATTTGATCAACGTCATGGATTTTTGCATCATCATTGATCCTGCTTCCAGTCGATAGATATAGAGTCCGGAAGAGAGATCCGCTGCATTAAATCCAACAGCATGTTGACCTGCTGTCATTTGTTTTGAGTTGATCAAAGTGGCAACTCGCTGACCCACTACGTTGTATACTGAGAGTGTCACATTGGATGCACTTGGCAGAACAAATGAAATGGTCGTCGTTGGGTTGAATGGGTTTGGATAGTTCTGATTCAACTCAAAGACGGATGGCTGATCAACAGATTCATCGATGGATGTACTGATCTCTGAATAGCTTGGTGGAGCTTCCCAATCAAGATCTGTCTTCTTCCATGTTAGAACTGGGAATGTATAAGTGGCTGGCCATGACACATCTGGCAACTCATCAAAATCATCGCCATCGGCTGTTACGATTGGCTGGATGTATTGATAATGACGGCGACCTGCGTCGAAACCTTCTCCATGTACAAACATCTCGCCACCTTCCGCCGTAGGTTGTCCATAAGCCACTCGGAACCCGATATGGTTTAGTGTAGGGAGAACCAGATCAAGATCTAACTCATACACCATGTCGCCATTTTCATCGGTGAATCTGAGTCGTTCTTTTTCATCAGCGGACGTATTGAAGAAATTAGATCCACCATCACCAGGGACGGTGATCCCATTTGTTAATGCAAAGAATGGGGTATCAACAAACAGATAGACAGAGTCAGTTGCCGCATTAAATGGTTGTGATGCATTGCTTACAGCTGGACTCATATCCATTCTGAATGTGACGGTGATTTTGCTGTCTACTGTGTTGTCGGGGGTGATGAGAGCTTGTGGAGCCACACCATTGTAGAACTGCTCAGA
>JAURMN010000158.1 GCA_030830725.1 Balneolales bacterium
CAAATGCGCTTCAACAGCTCATTATTCCCACGTCTGGTGCATATCTAAATGAGGCTCGAGACATCGTAACTAGTGCCTTCCCAACTCTCCAAACGGACGTGATAGAAGGCGGGAGTGAACGCCAATTTTCGATCTGGAATGCGATAGAGCGATTAAATCCAGAGCTATCATTGGTGGCGATTCACGATGCCGTTCGCCCGTTTGTTTCTCCTGAATCGATCTTGGCATGCGCAGATAAAGCCCGAGAAACTGGTGCGGCAATTGTAGCTGTTCCAGCAAAGGACACGATAAAACGGGTTATCGTTGAAAAAACTGAATCTACCACACAGTTCACTATTCAGGAAACTCCCGATCGGACCACCCTCTGGCAGGCTCAAACGCCACAATTTTTTCACCAGCAGGTGATTCGTGAAGCGTATCAGAAAGCTATTCAAGACGGTTTTCTAGGGACAGATGATGCCTCTTTAGTGGAATACATTGGTCACCCGGTTTCGATTGTGGAAGGAGAGCGTGAGAATTTCAAAATTACGTTCCCCGTTGATTTAACCTTGGCGAAGGTTTTACTTGAACAAGAAAGAGAGGCGAGATGATTCGAGTCGGATTTGGATATGACGTTCACCGATTTTCCGAAAATCGGAAATTGATTCTTGGAGGGGTGGAGATTCCTCATGACAAAGGTCTTTTGGGGCATAGCGATGCCGATGTTCTCCTCCATAGTATCACGGACGCCCTACTAGGCGCGGTTTCAAAAGGAGATATTGGGTCTCATTTCCCGGATACAGACCCGACTTGGAAGGATGCCGACAGTGCGTTATTGCTACAAACCGTATGGGTAGAGATTCAAGAGGAAGGCTGGATCTTGGGTAATCTGGACGCGACTGTTGTGGCGGAGAGACCAAAGTTGCGTCCTTACGTGGACCGTATTTGTGAACGAATTGCCGAACTTTTAAAGGTGAGCCGGGATCAGATTTCTGTGAAGGCCACTACGAATGAAAAGATGGGATTCACCGGACGAGAAGAGGGTGTGGCGGCCTACTCCATCGCCTCACTTCATCGAGAGATCTCTTCTAAGACCGAGTAAATATTTGCCATTTTCTGATTCCTTGAAACCAATTCTATGGATGCTTTCATCACACAGGCTGTAGAGTGGATATCCTCCCGATCTGCACTGGAGGTTTATGCACTTTTTGCGATGATTGCCTATTTGGAAAATATCCTCCCACCTGTGCCTGGTGATGTGTTGGTGGCTTTTGGCGGGTATCTTGCGGCCTTAGGGGTCTTGGATCCGTTTCTGATTCTCGCTATAACGACCACTGCTTCCGTGATTGGATTTATGTCAGCTTATGGGTTCGGGGCCTGGTGGGGCGAGAGGCTGACTGATCCTGACTCAACCTTTTGGATCAAAAAAGTGATCAATATGGAGGTTTTCGAGAGGGGAGGACGCTGGATGCAAACCTGGGGGCAATGGGTAGTGCTATCGAATCGTTTTCTAGCAGGTACCCGGAGTGTAATTGCGCTTTCAGCGGGTCTATCTCATACACCTTTACTTAAGACAATATTCTCATCGACGATTAGCTCTTTGGTTTGGAACTCCATCTTGATCGGTTTTGGATGGGTCGTAAGGGAGAACTGGGAAACGATCGGGGGTTATTTGAATACGTATGGAGTCATTATTCTGATCCTAATCGCTCTATTCTTTGTTTGGCGATATGCCCAATCAAAATTGACCGCGTAGAGTTCTACTATCATGACATCTGAAAAACTCCCTCAAGACGCGGATCAATACCTGGATAAGGGGTGCGGACGCTGTAATTTGTATAATACCCCTGCGTGTAAAGTTAATGCCTGGAGACAAGAATTAATTGAATTGCGGTCGATCATAGCTGAGTTTCCCTTCACGGAAGAGATAAAGTGGGGTGTGCCCGTTTACACTATAAACGGGAAAAACGTAGTCTCGATCAGTGCACTGAAACAATATGCTGCACTCTCCTTTTTCAAGGGGTATTTACTTGATGATGTGCATACTATTCTTGAAAAAGCGGGAGATGATTCTAGGATTGGACGCTTAATTCGGCTGAGGTCTACAGAAGAGATTCGAAAACTTACTCCCATCATACGGGATTATCTCCATCAGTCAATTAAGCTTCAGAAGAAGGATAGACAAAACCCTCCACCTCCTCCCGCAGAGCTATCATTTCCTGAAATCTTTATCAAAATACTAGAACAAAATGACCCGTTGAATCGTGCTTTTTCATCCTTAACCCAAGGCCGTAAAAGAGGATATAGTCTCTATTTCTCCTCTGCAAAAAAAACGGAGACGCTCATTACCAGGATTGAAAAGTGTATACCCCTCATACTAGAAGGCAAGGGTCTGCATGAGTAAGTAAGAGGATGGTCCTGACGAGGAGGAGAAAAGTTGATCGGCAGTTAAAGATTATATTGACTATTCAATTTCCTCTGCTTATTTTATCTGTCTTTCGCTTTTGACGAGATCCTTCTGTCTTGTTGTCTGCGGATATCTGGTTAATCGAATTTTGATTCACCAATTGCCAGTGTAGCTCAGGGGTAGAGCAACGGTTTTGTAAACCGTCGGTCGTCGGTTCGAATCCGACCTCTGGCTCAATCGATTCGAACTAGTGAGTCGAAATGTTCTTTGTAGAAATTGACTTTGGGGGGATACCAAAGTGGCCAAATGGGGCAGACTGTAAATCTGTTGGCGTTCGCCTTCGCAGGTTCGAATCCTGCTCCCCCCACTGGGTATCCTGATACCCGAATTTTTGCGGGCGTAACTCAATTGGTAGAGTGTCAGCCTTCCAAGCTGAATGTTGCCGGTTCGAGCCCGGTCGCCCGCTCGCAGATTATTGCCGATATAGCTCAGTGGTAGAGCACTTCCATGGTAAGGAAGGGGTCGTCGGTTCAATCCCGACTATCGGCTCTGGAATTTAACGTTCTGGAAAATTTGTGATGTTGTTCAGAGTAGTAAAAGTTGATAACGTAGTTAAGTACGAAGTTTAATTTATAATAAAATCCCACAACTGTAAGATTCACTCACCATGGCAAAAGAGACATTTCAGCGTACGAAACCCCACGTAAACGTCGGAACGATTGGACACGTGGACCACGGCAAGACGACCTTGACAGCGGCTATCTCGACGGTTATGGCCAAGACCTATGGTGGACAGGCCAAGAAATTTGATGAGATTGATAATGCCCCTGAGGAGCGCGAGCGCGGGATTACGATTGCGACGGCGCACATTGAGTATGAGTCAGGCGAGCGTCACTATGCTCACGTAGACTGTCCAGGCCACGCCGACTATGTCAAGAACATGGTAACGGGTGCTGCTCAGATGGACGGAGCGATCTTGGTGGTTGCCGCTACGGACGGACCGATGCCACAGACACGTGAGCACATCTTGTTGGCCCGTCAGGTGGGTGTACCTCAAATTGTGGTCTTTATGAACAAGGTTGACCTTGTTGACGATGAGGAGTTATTGGAGCTTGTTGAGATGGAGATTCGTGAGCTTCTCTCTTCGTATGAGTTTGATGGCGACAACATTCCTGTGATCAAAGGTTCTGCCCTTGGCGCGCTCAATGGCGAGGCACAATGGGAGCAGAAAGTCATTGAATTGATTCAGGCCGTTGACCAGACCATTCCTACCCCACAGCGTGATGTAGACAAGCCATTCTTGATGCCAGTTGAGGACGTGTTCTCGATCACCGGTCGTGGAACCGTAGCAACGGGTCGTATTGAGCGTGGTGTTCTCAAGATCAGTGATGAGATTGAGATTGTTGGGATTATCGAAGAGCCGCTCAAGAGTGTGGTAACGGGTATTGAGATGTTCCGTAAGCTTCTTGACCAAGGCCAAGCTGGTGACAACGCTGGGATTCTGCTTCGTGGGATTGACAAGGAGCAAATCGAGCGTGGTATGGTTCTTTGTAAGCCAGGTACGATCAAGCCACACAAGAGTTTTGAGTGTGAGATATACGTATTGAGCAAGGATGAAGGTGGCCGTCACACGCCATTCTTCAAGGGGTACCGTCCGCAGTTCTACTTCCGTACGACAGACGTAACAGGAGCTTGCGAGCTTCCTTCAGGAGTAGAGATGGTGATGCCAGGAGACAACGTGAAGTTGGTTGTGAACCTGATTCAACCGATTGCGATGGAAGATGGACTTCGTTTTGCTATCCGTGAGGGTGGCCGCACCGTGGGTGCCGGAGTCGTAACCAAAATCCTTGACTAAGAATGTAGCAGATTAGGCAGGGTGGAGCGCATTCTGCCTAAGCTACGCTCACGGGTGTAGCTCAATTGGTAGAGCAGCGGTCTCCAAAACCGCAGGTTGGGAGTTCGAGTCTCTTCACCCGTGCCGAATCGAACCATGGGGTTCAAACATAATCTCTGGAGTCATCAAAGATGAATAAGCTTCGTGAATTTGTAGATAGTGTCCGTAAAGAAATGGCGAAAGTATCTTGGCCGCAACGCCAAGAACTTATCGATCAAACCATCGTTGTCGTGGTTTTTTCAATCATCCTTTCTCTATTCATTTTTGGAGTTGATCGGGTATATACGACGATTCTGGAAACCATTTACAGCTAAATACGGTAAGGTATCCGCATAGCTAAACATAACGTACAGCGAATTAAAAGACCGCTTTTCAGATGTCAGTAGAATTAGAACCACAATGGTATGTAGTCCGCTGCTTTTCCAGCCATGAGCGCAAGGTGAAGCAATTTTTGGACGAAGCAATTCAGGAAATGGGACTTCAGGATAAAATCCGTGAAGTATTGATTCCAACAGAAACCGTTGTGGTTATCAAGGGCGGCAAAAAGAAAACGCAAGAACGAAATTTTTTCCCTGGTTACATTCTGCTTCATGCCATTTATGACAGTGAAGTCAATGATCTTCTACAGGATACCCCCTCATGTATGGGTTTCCTTAAAGAAGACAGTAAAAAAGAGCCTAGTCCTCTTAAGGCAGCAGAAATAAACCAGATCTTAAGTAGGGTCCGCGACAGTCAGGACTTGGTCCAAAAAGGTGGAAACATCGATATCCCATTCAAAGAGGGAGATTTGGTCAAGGTCGTTGATGGACCTTTCAAAGAATTTGACGGTACCGTGCAGGAGGTTAACCACGACAAACTGAAGCTTCGGGTTTTAGTGTCCATTTTTGGGCGTAAAACTCCAGTTGAAGTGGATATCAATCAAGTTGAAAACATCAAGTAAACCGATTGAATCCAACTGTTCGACATCGTTAAACACGACTCAAAACGTGAGCTATTACGCAGCAAACCATTAACCAGAATCACCAGTAGCAATTCATCACTATGGCGAAAAAGGTAGAAAAGATCCTGAAACTCCAAATTCCCGCTGGCCAGGCGACTCCTGCCCCACCGGTAGGCCCTGCATTAGGACAGGCTGGGATTAACATCATGGAGTTTTGTAAAGCATTCAATGCTGCAACTCAGGAAAAAGCAGGTCAGATCACCCCAGTGGAGATCACTGTGTACGCGGACAAGTCCTTCTCCTTCAAGACCAAGACACCACCTGCACCCGTATTGCTGAAAGAAGCTGCTAAGATTAAGTCGGGTTCCGGCGCACCTAACCGTGATAAAGTCGGTCAGGTAACCTGGGAACAGTGCAAGCAGATCGCCCAGATCAAACTGGAAGATCTCAATGCATACGACGTAGATCGTGCAGCAGAAATGATTGCCGGTACAGCCCGTTCTATGGGTCTCCGGGTGATTCGATAACCTTCTAATTAACCATCTGGTATGGCGAAGCGCGGTAAAAAATACGCGAAAGCAGCTGAGCTGATCGACCGGGACACAGAGTATACCCTGGAAGAGGCGTGTAATCTTGTTAGCAAGACCAGCACCACTTCTTTTGATGCCTCTGTCGACCTGGATGTGCGTCTGGGAGTCGATCCCCGACATGCGGATCAAATGGTTCGTGGCACAGTATCCCTTCCACACGGAACAGGTCGTTCTGTACGTGTGCTTGCTCTCGTGAATGAATCCAAACAGGACGAAGCACGTAAGGCAGGTGCCGATCACGTAGGTCTTGACGATTATATCGAAAAGATCGAAGGCGGTTGGGCGGACATTGATGTCATTATTGCGACGCCTGATGTAATGGGTAAAATGGGCCGTCTCGGTCGGGTATTGGGTCCACGAGGCCTTATGCCAAATCCGAAGAGCGGAACCGTTACCATGGATGTTGCAGATGCCGTAGGTTCTTTTAAATCCGGAAAGATTGATTTCCGAGTAGACAAGACCGGTATTCTTCATTCCTCAATTGGTAAAGTAAGTTTTGATGCAGCTGCACTCAAAGAGAATGCCACCGCATTCCTCCAAACAGTGATCCGCTTAAAGCCTACTTCCGCCAAAGGGACCTACATCCGTAGCGCTTACATCAGTAGCACAATGGGACCTAGTATCCCCATAAGCCGCTCATCCATATCATCCCTGTAACCCGAAAAGAACACATCCATGCCTACGCTGGAACAAAAGAAAGCACAAGTAGCAGAAATCGCTGAGCTTCTCAAAAGTTCGGGTGCAGTTTATGTAACAGATTACAAAGGTATGTCTGTTGCAGAGATTAATGAGCTGCGTTCGAAATTCAGAAAGAGCGGTGTACGCTATAAAGTGTTTAAAAACACGCTGCTTAAGTTTGCGATGGATGAAATTGGAGGTTATGAAGACCTCTACGTTCATCTTGAGGAACAAAATGCATTTGCTTTTGCAGAAGAGGAACTCTCTGCTCCTGCAAAAGTGATTAAGGATGCAAACAAATCCTCAGAAAGACCCGCATTTAAAGCTGCCTACATTGACGGAGCCGTTTATGGCCCGAATCAATTAGACGTTCTTGCATCATTAAAGAGCAAAAACGAAATCTTGGGCGATATTCTTGGACTTCTCATGTCACCTATGTCAAATGTTGTGGGTGCATTGCAGTCTCAGGGAAGTACCCTTGTTGGCAGCATTAAAACTATCGCAGAAAAAAGCGAAGCATAATCGAAAAATCTTTAAACCAAAGACTCACGGAGAACAAGTAAAATGGCTGACGTAAAAAAACTGGCTGAAGAGCTGGTAAATCTCACGATCAAAGAAGCAAATGAACTCGCAACGATTCTTGAAGAAGAATACAATATCAAACCAGCTGCAGCAGCTGCTACAGTTATCGCCGGTCCTGCTAGCGGTGGCGAAGCTGCTGGTGGTGCTGAAGAGAAAACCGATTTTGATGTTGTACTGGCAGAAGCCGGTGGAAACAAGATTGCGGTTATCAAAGAAGTACGCGCGATTACCGGTCTTGGGCTAAAAGAAGCCAAAGACATGGTAGACGGTGCTCCTAGCACTGTAAAAGAGGCGGCTTCAAAAGATGAAGCACAGCAAATTAAAGAAAAGCTTGAAGCTGCTGGAGCGAAAGTAGAGCTCAAGTAATTCAGCTTTCTTTTACGGGTATTCAGACAACAACCGGCAACCGCACTCGTTATAGAGTGTCGGTTGTCGCTGTCTGAACCACCTGTCTTTTTCGAGTCTGATTGGATCAGATTCTTAGTTTCTCAATGCGTGCACCTATCAACCAATTAAAGGGAGAACCCTTTTGACACCTTCTATGGAGAAAATCCCCTTCACGGATCGTTATTCATTCGGTCGAACACGTCAAGTATACGATTACCCGGATTTCCTGGATATCCAACTCGAGTCGTTTGAGAAATTTGCTCAACTCGATATTGCCCCTCAGGATCGTAATAATCAGGGTCTTCAACGAATTTTTAACGAGAATTTCCCAATTCTCAATACGCGGGAAGACAGCCGTCTCGAGTTTATGTATTACACGGTGGATACACCCCGCTACACCATTAAGGAGTGCCAAGAGCGCGGCCTGACGTATGCCGTTCCACTTAAGGCAAAACTCCGACTTTCAACAGGGAAAGATGATGAGGCCCAAGAAACGATCGAACAGGAAGTTTTTCTCGGAGATCTTCCATGGATGACGGATCGCGGTACCTTTATCATTAATGGTGCTGAACGAGTCATTGTGAGTCAGCTCCACCGTTCCCCGGGGGTATTTTTTGGTCAAACGCTACATCCGAACGGAAGCCAATTATATTCCGCTCGAGTGATTCCATTCAAAGGATCCTGGATCGAGTTTACCACGGATATTCGGGACGTCCTTTGGGCTTATATCGATCGTAAGAAAAAGATCCCTGCGACAACACTTCTACGCGCACTGGATTATTCTTCCGACGAGGAATTATTGGGACTATTTGATCTCTCTGAAAAAGTAGAGTTCAAAAATAAAAAGCAATTCATAGAACGTGCCGTTGGTCAGAATCTCGCTACCAATCTTTATGAAGCCGTTGTTGAAGAGGTACTGGATGATGAAACTGGAGAGGTCTCTCATCAGACAACACGTCGCACGGTTCTAGAGCGCGACCATGAAATTACTGAAGACGATTATGAGCTGTTGAATAAGCTCGGAGTCACATCGATCTTAATCCAGAAAATGTCTTTAGATCAATCCGAGCGTTCCGTGATCATGAACACGGCTCGTAAGGATAACACTTACGATAAAGAGTCTGCCCTGCGTGAAGTATACCAACAGATTCGTGCCGGAGAAATGCCGGATGTCGAAACTGCTCGCCAAGTTCTGGATAGACTGTTCTTCTCCGATAAGAAGTATGACTTGGGAGAGGTAGGACGTTATCGTTTGAATAAGCGTCTCCGACTTGATGTGGATCTCAATATCCAGCACCTTACCACAGAAGATATTGTGGCGATCATCAAGGAATTAATCCGTCTCAAAGAGATGAAATCTCAGGTGGATGACATTGATCACTTAAGTAATCGTCGCGTTCGTACTGTTGGAGAGCAACTCGGACAGCAATTTGCCATCGGTCTTGCCAGAATGGCTCGTACGATCCGTGAGCGAATGAACTCTAAAGAAGCGGAGCAGCTCACCCCACAGGATCTTGTAAATGCTCGTACAATTTCGAGTGTAATCAACACCTTCTTTGGTACAAATCAGCTCTCTCAGTTCATGGATCAAACCAATCCATTAGCTGAATTGACCCATAAGCGTCGTATGTCAGCGCTGGGTCCTGGAGGGTTGACCCGTGAACGTGCCGGATTTGAGGTTCGTGACGTTCACTACACTCACTATGGCCGTCTCTGCCCTATCGAGACACCGGAAGGACCAAACATCGGTCTGATTTCCTCACTATGTATTCACGCTAAAGTGAATGATTTTGGGTTTATCGAGACTCCTTACCGTAAAGTAAAGGATGGAGTCGTGACCTCTCATGTGGAATATCTGGCTGCCGAGCAAGAAGACGAAACGATTATTGCTCAGGCTAACGCTGTCATTGATGAGAAAAATAAATTCGTCAATGATTCCATTTTTTCCCGTTTCCGGGATAGTAACGTCGGCCTGGCACGTCCAGATCAGGTGGAATACATGGACGTTGCAACCAATCAGATTACCTCGCTGGCTGCAGCTCTGATTCCATTTATTGAACATGATGATGCCAACCGTGCCTTGATGGGATCAAACATGCAACGTCAAGGGGTACCACTTCTCAGACCGGAATCCCCACTCGTTGGAACTGGTCTCGAACATCGCGCAGCTAAAGATTCTCGTGCCATAGTTACGGCAGAGGGTGATGGCGAGGTCGTGTATGTGAGTGGAATTGAAATTCGGGTCAAATACAAGAGATCCGACATGGAGTCTGTCTGCTACTTCGATGAAGGAGTAAAATCCTATCATCTCAAGAAGTTTGAGCGCAGTAACCAAGATACTACGGTAAGCCAACGTGCAGCCGTTCAAGTTGGAGATAAGGTCAAAAAAGGAGATACCCTTGCCGACGGATATTCTACCGACAAAGGTGAACTCGCCCTTGGACGCAACCTTTTGGTTGCTTTCATGCCTTGGCGCGGATATAACTTTGAGGATGCGATCATTGTAAGTGAGCGTATTGTTCAAGATGATATCTACACGTCAATTCACATCTCAGAATTCGAGCAACAGGTCCGTGACACCAAGCGTGGGGAAGAAGAACTCACTCGTGAGATTCCAAACGTGAGTGAAGAAGCGACCAAAGATTTGAATGAAGAGGGGATGATTCGTATTGGAGCCAAGGTGGTTCCAGGCGATATTCTTGTGGGTAAAATTACTCCAAAAGGCGAATCTGATCCGACTCCGGAAGAAAAACTTCTACGCGCAATTTTCGGTGATAAAGCCGGAGACGTGAAGGATGCCTCACTCAGAACACCTCCGGGTGTATCAGGGGTAGTTATCAATACCCAATTATTCAGCCGTAAACGAGATGAATTAGTTTCTCGTAAAGAAGAGAAAAAGCGTCTTGAGGAAGAAAAAGAGCGCTATCTCTCCGAGTTGGGTAAACTCAATCAACAGTGGGCAGATAAATTGTATACGCTTCTTCGTGATAAGACTTCACCTGGTGTTTGTAATTACAGTGAATATGAAGTCATTCCGAAGGGTGAGAAATACAAAAAATCTGTATTTGAGACACTCGATCCTGCAACGATCAACGAGAATATTGAGTGGGCTTCCGATGCAGAGATTGTTGAGCATGTCAGATTACTATTCAAGAACTATCGTGAACTGAGACGCTCACTTGATTCCGAGCACAAGAAGAATACCTACCAAATTTCTGTAGGAGATGAACTTCCTCCCGGAATTATCCAAAAGGCAAAAGTCTACATCGCCAAGAAGCGTAAGCTTCAGGTGGGGGATAAAATGGCTGGACGTCACGGGAATAAAGGGGTTGTAGCCAAGATTGTTCCTGCTGAGGATATGCCATTCCTGGAAGACGGAACTCCGGTTGACATCCTGCTTAACCCATTGGGTGTACCTTCACGGATGAACCTTGGTCAGATATATGAAACCATCCTTGGATGGGCTGCTCATAACCTCGGTGTAAAATTCGCTTCTCCGGTATTTGACGGAGCTACGTTTGATCAGGTGAAAGACAAAATGAAAGAAGCCGGTCTTCCCGAAGATGGACGTATTGTTCTTTACGACGGACGGAGCGGTGAAGCGTTTGCTCAACCTACCACGGTTGGATATATCTACATGCTGAAACTGAATCACTTGGTTCAGGACAAAATGCACTCACGCTCAATCGGTCCATACTCACTTATTACCCAGCAACCGCTGGGTGGTAAGGCACAGTTTGGGGGACAGCGTCTGGGTGAGATGGAAGTTTGGGCACTCTATGCATATGGTGCTGCCAACATCCTGAAAGAGATGCTTACCGTGAAGAGTGATGATGTCAAAGGCCGAGCAAAGGTCTATGAAGCCATCGTAAAAGGAGAAAACCTGCCAGAAGGTGATGTACCAGAATCCTTCAAGGTTCTGCTTCGTGAGCTTCTCGGCCTTGGTCTAGAGCTTCACATTGACTGATCGCGTTGCGATCAAGAGGTAACAGCAATAAACGGTTTGAGCTGAGGTAATTGGCGGAGGACAATGTCGCTCCGCCGCCAACTCCTGAAAAGAACCGTAACGATTGGAACAAAATCCCATTTCGGAGGAACATTTTGCAGACACTTAATTCCAGCAAGTCCCTGATCATTTCCAAAGATTTCGACAGTATAGGAATCTCTCTTTCTTCGGCAGACGCCATCATGGAGCGTTCTGAAGGCGAGGTCATGACACCTGAAACCATCAACTACCGGACATTCAAACCGGAAATGGATGGGTTATTCTG
>JAURMN010000159.1 GCA_030830725.1 Balneolales bacterium
GACCTGATCGTATTCGATTATACGGGGTGGGGTAAAGTGGCCTCGGAACTTAGAGAGCAGGGTCACCGAGTGTTTGGCGGTACCGAATATACCGACAGACTGGAATTGGACCGGAATTTCGGCCAGAAAGAGCTCCAGCAACACAAGGTGAAAGTACTCGGGTATAAGGAGTTCACCTCTTTTGGCGAAGCGATTCAGTATATTGAGGAGAATCCGAATTACTATGTGATCAAACCTTGTGGGGAAACTCAGGATTATAAGCAGCTGCTCTATGTGGGCAGTGATGAAAACGGCATAGACGTGATCCGTATGCTCCGTGCGTACGAGAAATCATGGGGGAATTTTGGGACCTTCCAATTGCAGCGCAAAGTGAACGGGGTGGAAATTTCGGTATCGGCCTTTTTTAATGGGTCGCAATTCATCATGCCGATCAATGTGACCTTTGAGCACAAAAAACTCTTCCCAAAGGAGCTGGGAGTGTCGACAGGTGAAATGGGTTCCTCTATGTTTTGGATAGACCAAAGTCCGATTTTTGATGCGACGTTGAAGAAGTTTGAAAAAACGTTGGCTCAGCAAAATTTCGTGGGTCATCTGGATTTGAATTGTATTGTAAATGGCCATGGGATCTATCCATTGGAGTTTACCAGTCGTTTTGGATATCCTCAGGCTTCGATTCAGCGTGCCGGAATATCCGAGCCTTTTGGGGACGTATTATTTCGGATTGCCAGTGGAGAGACTTTTGAAATTGAAACCAAGCGAGGATTTCAAGTCGGAGCCTATATCGTAGTTCCACCTTTTCCCTACGATGACCCAAAAACATTTGAGCTTTTTTCTAAAGATGCAGTAGTGGTGTTTAAAAAACCGGTTAAGGAGGGATATCACCCAATGCACGTGAAAAAAGTGGAATCGGAGTGGCTGATTACCGGTACCACAGGGGTCCCGATATTGGTGACGGGAACTGGCATGACCATGAAGGAGGCACAACGGCACATGTACAACCGAATTTCCAATGTTCTGGTTAATAACGGATACTATCGTACCGATATCGGGGATCGCTGGACCGAAGATTCCGATAAACTCTGGTCATGGGGACTGCTCTAGACATACCATCCGAGAGTATGGATAAAGAGATATCTTCTCTACGATTTGAGCCCCTTTTAGAGCCGGAATTGGTTCAGGTTTTTCTGGATTTGCTTCCACAAGAATGGAGGGAAATACTCGAATTATGGATGAAAGAACATCCTACCGAACCGGAGTTGTATGGGATATTTGGAGGAAAAAATCTTTTGGCTGGAGGGGCTGTTTTCCGATTGTCCCCCCCTCCGGGAACAAATCATTATATAAACGAATGTTTGACCCGATTTGCTGCAGGTCAGGCATATATTGGATTTTTGTGGGTGTCACCGGAATCTCGTGGCTTGGGTGTCGGTCATTTTTGGTTGCAGTCCGTTTTGAAGGAGGAGAAACCATCATCCAGAGCCTTTTGGCTAACGATTGAAGACCCATCCTTAGTCGGGTTTTATTCGAAAGCCGGTTTTAAACTGATTAAAGAACTCAAAGGAGAAGAGGGCCCGGAGTGGTTGTTATCTACGCAGGGATAGAGTAGATTCTGTTTGAATCCACGAACAACTAACCTCTCTTACAATGACTCTCAAAAAACGAGATTTCCTTTTCGGCGTGGCCTTTGGAGCCCTTACTGTAGCCGGATTAGCAGTGGTAAAAAATGCCGATATCACGCTTCAAACCATAACTGAAGCCCAAAAACTGCTCGGACTCGAATTCACACAAGCTGAAAAAGAGCAGATGCTCGAAAGCCTGCAGGAACAACCGGGTAGTTTTGAAGGAATGCGGGCGTTAAAAATGCCAAATGATGTGGGCTTTCCCCTCTATTTTGACCCGACCCCTCCGGGAAAGGTATATGATTTACCCGAAGGCGAGCCGGTGGACTTATCGCCTCTGGATGGGGATCGCTCTGCGCGACCTGAGCGCCTGGAAGATCTCGCATTTGCCTCCGTTCGTGAGTTATCTCACTTAATACGGTCAGGTGAAGTGACGTCTGTTGAATTGACGGAGCTTTTCCTCGCACGCTTGAAAGAGCATGGTCCTGTATTAGAGTCGGTGGTGAGCCTAACAGAGGATCGAGCCCTGGCTCAAGCAGCGGAACGAGATGCCGAATTAGCTCGGGGAATCTATCGCGGACCGCTTCATGGGATTCCATGGGGAGTGAAGGATCTGTTTGCCGTAGAAGGAACCAAAACAACATGGGGTGCAACCCCTTATAAAGATCAGGAGATCGATCAAACGGCGACCATTGTACAGCGACTCGATGAAGCCGGCGCAGTACTCGTCGCGAAATTAACGCTTGGGGCACTGGCTTATGGAGACATCTGGTTTGGTGGTAGAACCAACAATCCATGGAATCTGGAACAGGGTTCCAGTGGATCGTCAGCAGGATCAGCGTCTTCGGTTGTGGCAGGCCTGGTACCGTTCACGATTGGCACCGAAACCTTGGGTTCTATTGTATCTCCATCTACACGAAATGGAGCAACTGGTCTGCGGCCGACCTTTGGGCGGGTAAGCCGTCATGGAGGGATGGCGTTGACATGGTCGATGGACAAAGTGGGACCGATTACACGGAGTGTGGAGGATGCGGCGCTGGTGTTCGATGCGATTTATGGACCGGATGGATATGATTTGACGGTGAAGGATCTGCCGTTTGGATATGAGCGCCGTGAGGATTTGGCCGGACTTCGGGTTGGAGTGCCGGAGGGAGCGTTTTCGGGTGAGGGGCGTTTTGCGGAGTTTTATCAGAAGACGCTCGACGATTTGGAAGCGTTAGGGGCGGAATTGGTGCCAATAACGTTGCCAGAATTGCCATTGAACGGGATGTTTAATTTGCTCACGGCGGAAGGTGCGGCGGCGTTTGATGAGATGACGCTGAGTGACGCCGATGATGAGTTAGTGTGGCAGGCGGACAATGCGTGGCCGAATTCGTTTCGGGCGTTGCGATTTTATCCAGCTGTGGAGTATATCCAGTTGAATCGAGTGCGGATGATGTTGATTCAGCAGATGGACGACGCGATTGCCGATGTAGATGCCTATATCACGCCACCGTTTTGGGGGTCGAATTTGTTGATTACCAATTTAACGGGGCATCCGGCTGTGGTTTTCCCGATTGGGTTTTCGGAGGAGGGAACACCAACAACGATTACGTTGATGGGCCATTTGTTTGATGAGAAGACGATTTTGGAGGCGGCGCATTTGCTGCAGGAAGCGAATGGGATGCATAAGAAGCATCCGGAGCGGTTTATGCCTTGATTGATGGCGCGGTTTTACACTCGATTGGATGCCGATGTTAGACTTGAAAGTAGGGGTTGAGTCGTGATTTTGTTCCATAACCAAAGGGGAATAAGATGAAAGAACAAAACTACTGGAAGAAAAATATTCAGTACGTGTCGATGCTGCTATTGATTTGGTTCTCTGTTTCGTACGGAGCGGGGATCCTCTTTAAGGATAGTTTGGATCAGATCTATATAGGAGGGTTTCCACTTGGATTTTGGTTTGCACAACAGGGATCTATTTATGTGTTCGTGGTTCTCATTTTTGTGTACGTACGATTGATGAATAAGCTGGATAAACAGTTCGGCTACGATACGGATGGGGAGGAAAACGCATGACTGTTCAACTTTGGACCTATGTGATTGTCGGGATCACATTTGCCTTGTACATCGGGATTGCCATAATGTCTCGAGCTGGTTCTACGAAGGAGTTTTATGTGGCCAATGAAGGGGTGTCACCGTTGGCGAATGGCATGGCAACCGCAGCAGACTGGATGTCCGCCGCTTCGTTTATTTCGATGGCGGGGCTGATTTCGTTTATGGGGTATGATGGTGCGGTCTATTTGATGGGTTGGACCGGGGGGTATGTGCTACTGGCTCTACTCTTGGCTCCCTATTTGCGAAAGTTTGGTCAGTTTACAGTCCCTGACTTTATTGGCGAGCGCTATTATTCGAAAACGGCCCGATTGGTGGCGGTGTTTTGTGCATTGCTCGTCTCCTTTACGTATGTGGCAGGTCAGATGCGTGGAGTGGGCGTTGTATTTTCGCGTTTTTTAGAAGTGGATATCACGACGGGGGTGATCATCGGGATGTTTATCGTGCTTTTTTATGCGGTGCTGGGTGGAATGAAAGGGATTACCTATACACAAGTCGCTCAATATTGCGTCTTGATCTTTGCCTTCATGGTGCCTGCGATCTTCATTTCCATTCAATTCACAGGAAATCCAATTCCACAACTTGGATTTGGATCGAGAGGGACAGATGGGGTCTATCTTCTTGAGAAACTGAACGGGCTCTCTGCTGAACTTGGCTTTGCGGAGTATACCCAAGGGGTGAAATCGAGATTAGATGTCTTTGCGATTACGGCTGCTTTAATGGTGGGAACCGCTGGCTTGCCACATGTGATCATTCGCTTTTTTACAGTGAAAAAAGTGAGTGATGCTCGAAAATCTGCCGGGTTGGCGCTTTTATTTATTGCGATTCTTTACACGGCAGCACCGGCTGTAGCGGTGTTTGCGCGGACGAATCTGATTGCGACCGTAAGCGGGCAACCTTATGCACTGATGCCTCAATGGTTTTCTAATTGGGAAACGACAGGACTCCTGCAGTTTATCGACAAAAATGGGGATGGATTGATTCAATACACCGCGGATGCACTACGCAATGAACTCACGGTAGATCGAGACATTATGGTGCTTGCAAATCCAGAGATAGCCAATCTTCCAGAGTGGGTGATTGCTCTGGTAGCAGCAGGTGGATTAGCCGCTGCCCTGTCTACAGCAGCTGGATTACTGTTGGTGATTTCATCCTCGGTATCTCATGATCTAGTGAAGAGTGTCTTTAAGCCTAATATCACAGATCAACAAGAGTTGGTGATTGCCCGATTGTCAGCGGTCGGCGCTGTATGTGTGGCGGGCTATTTTGGGATCAATCCGCCAGGTTTTGTTGCAGCAGTTGTTGCTCTAGCTTTTGGGCTTGCGGCCGCTTCATTTTTCCCGGCAATTATGCTCGGGATCTTTTATAAAAAAATGAATAAAGAAGGAGCTGTAGCCGGAATGGTGGTCGGGATTCTACTGATGCTATTCTACATGCTCAAATTTAAGTTCGGTCTCTTCGATGGGGGAATGGAAGCCGTCCCGGGCCTCCAGAAGGAGTGGTGGTTTGGAATCTCACCCGAGGGCTTTGGCTTCGTGGCCATGATCGTCAATTTTGCAGTCTCCTTGGCAATCAATGCATTTACGCCGGATCCACCGGATGAAGTTCAAGAGATGGTAGAATACATTCGTATTCCGAGCGGGGCTGGTAAGCCTACTCATTGACATAAAAAAAGAGGACTGAATTTCTCCAGTCCTCTTTAAATGTCATGTTCTCGTTTACAAATGTTCGGCAGGTAAGCACCTACCGAACATAAGAGTATTGAGCAGTTGAGAATGAATTAGCCTCTAGCCAAACCACGCAGGGCTTCTGCCAATGCATTCATCTTATCGCCATGTGCAGAACCTGAAGCAGCACTTTCAGCTTGACCTGCAAGGGCATTTAGACCACTTGTGCGACCTGAACGCTCAGCATTCGCAATTCCATCACGGAAGGATTGAACGGTTGCCGCATCTAATGCACCACCGCGCTCTAGCTGATCTACATAAGCTTTCGCAAGAGCGAAGCTAGTTGGCCATTTGAACATCGGCTGACCCTGAGCGTTTAGATAGCTCAATCTTACAGTATTCGCTGCATCGATTTCGTTTTGAGTCAGGAATGGATTCGGAGTCAATTCAAAAATATCGAGACCGCGAGCAATCTCAGAGTTGACGATCAAACCATTATACCAGTACTCAGACCAGCTTCCACCCATTTGCATACGCTCAGGAGAAACAGGACCACGATCGTGGTATGCAATTTCAATCGGATTGGACGGATCAGTCCAGTCAAAGATGGAAATACCACCTTGATACCAAGATTGTACCATGATGGTACGACCTGGAACCGGAATTAGAGACCCGTTGTGAGCTACGCAATTTTCCAACTCAGTTTGAGGGGCAGAAAGTTTATAATAGCTCTTAAAGTCCATTTTACTATCATCGCCAATCGTGAAGATCGCATTTGCGCCCCACTCGTATGGATCGGTATCGCGGCACTTAGGAGCACCACCGCCTCCCCACTCATCTGTAAACATGACCATGCTTCCATCATTGCTGAAGGTAGCAGAATGCCAGTAAGAGAAGTTAGAGTCAGCTACCGCGTCAATACGTACTGGATTGACTGGATCGGTAATATCGAGCAAGAGTCCATATCCTTCACAAGCACCACCTGCTAATCCTGCTTCGGGGTAAAGGGTAATGTCGTGACACTGATCCGGGCCACGCTCTTCACGATCTCCACCACCAAACATAGCCGCAACCATTTCTGGAAGTTTTTCACGAAGTGTGGCACTATCAGCAGCTGTTGGTTCACCTTCACCTCCACGATCACTTACCACTTGGCTCAATAGTCCTGTTACAAAACGATCTGGTAACACGCGAGGAGTTCCACCCAAATCAGCCACAAATCTACCAGCAGCACGTGCTTCTTCGATTACCGCAAGATCAGCCGGAGCTAAACCGTGTGTTGCGGGAGCTTCGAGATCATTGAAGATTCTTGGTGAACTTACGATCGCTGCATTTTCAGGTGAAGCAAGTGGCACCTGAATGACCTCGATTCGGAAGAGTGCAGAGTTTGGATCATCTTCTGGGAAGGCATTGCTACATCCTGGAAGTTCTTCATCTGGACGAACCGGCGCAGAACCAGAAACATAGATGTAGACATTCTCGTCATCATCTGGATCTTTCAACACGGAGTGTGTGTGAGATCCGCGGCAGGTTTGAACGTTTGCGATATACTCAGGATTTGCTACATCGGTGATATCGAAAATCCGAATTCCGCGAAGACGATCACGACTGACGCGCTCTTGAACACCTTCAGTACCACAATCAAGACGGCCTCCTAGACCTTCCCCTGAAACAAACATCAGATTTTCGTAAACCGAAACGTCACTTTGTGAGGCAGGACAAACAAAATCACGGACAAGTGATGGATTGGACGGATCGGTCACATCCCAGATCACGATCCCATTATAAGTTCCCTGGAAAACATAGTTGTCTTTGAATGCAAGGTCAGAATGTGTAGCTCCTACCATCGATTCTGGAGGGGGCATCTGGGCTAACATATTCAGGTTCCAGATGGCTTCTCCGGCATCAAAAAGGCCTGGTGCCAGACCGACGCGAGGATCTGGAGAAGGTGGATTAATTTGAGAGAGAGGTGCTGGTGTGATAGCGGGTGTAGCTGGAGCAGAAGTCTGTTCTACCATAGATGGAGAACAAGCAGAAACCACAGCCATTATGGCTACCAGTGCCAGTGCAAGGTGTTTACGGTTCATCATGTAGTTGAGTTGTGTTCAGGTTTAGGTTAGGAAATACATAGGTTTTGCAGAATTCAACGACATGAGCGTTTCATCTGCTTCCCGATATTATTCAGGTTTTTCTCCGCTGATTTGCTCGAGCATAAGCTCCATACGAGCAATTTCAGTGCGTTGATCGACTTGAATATCCGATGCAATTTTATAGGCGGCATCATCCCATCCGGCGCCGTCGGAATCAAATAGTTCCGTTACCATAATCACCGCGCCGTTATGATGTTGAATCATATACGTTAAAAATAGTCGGTCAAACTCAATGCCACGAGCCTCGCTGAGCTCTTTCATTTGATCTAGCGTGAGCATGCCTACCATAGTCGAGTGGTCCATCCTATCATGACCCTCGTGGCCGGCCATATCGTGCCTTGACCTGTCTGATTCTGAATCATGGCCCATCTCATCGTGATTTTCATCTGCATGATGCGCCTCGTGGTCCATGTCATGATCCTCACTATGATCCATATGGTCAGCGCCGTGATCCATCTCCTCATGGTTTTCACCTTCAAGTCCCATAGTTGAATGATTCACACCCTGATGGCCTGACATATCTACGTCCACCCCGTGTCCTGCTTCTGGATAAGTCATGGTAATGACCAATTCTAGCCCGTCCACTTCTACGGCAGGGTAAGGTTGTTTACGATCACTCAACCAGGTCTGCATCAAACGAATTTCATCTTTCTGAGCATTAATGATTCGAGAAGACAGCGTCAACACCTGTGGTCCGGCTCCGTTTTTTGTGGCTAGATCCGACATGATCAAGGCCTGTGCGTGATGGGGAATCATCATGGTCATGAAGCGGACCTCATCCTCTGAAAAATTCATTTTCGCACTATCTAAACGCGCCCAGTACAGGGCTTCAAGAGACTCCTTACCGAGTGTATAGCTATTTTCTTTTGTAGTGAAAGATGAATGTCCCGCGTGTTGGGTATGTTGGGCCATTGTGTCCGGCACCAAAACGGCTAGACTAAAGAGGGAGAATCCGAGGATAGACATATAGGGCTTCATAGGGAAAAACTTGGATTGACAGACGAATTCAATGGTTACTTAGCAGTAGACACCCGAAACAATTCAAAAATGACACTAGACTATTGTGCTGATAAAATCACGGTTACACGGCCCATCATTATACTTTCTAATTTTAAAAAAGACAACCGTCATTCGATAGCTATTTGACTTCCCAGGCGCGTTTTTTAGGGAGTAGATAATCCGATGCCATCCAGAAGGCCAATCGAGGGCGGGTTACGGAGAAGCGAATATTATAAGGAAGAGCAGGAGAACCATATGCGATATAAATGGACAAGGGTATATTGAACTCTTGGGCTACGTTTTCACCGTTGATCGGCAGGCTAAAAAACTGCTCAATATCGTGGTGAATTGCCTGCTTCTGAAGGGTTTTTAAGACCTGTTTTAAGTAAACAAGATCATGAGAGGCCACTGAAAACAGGGAAGCATGCCTCGAAGGACTACTCGCGAGTGGCGGTGTAAAGGAGAGCAGACGCTTCGCATTTTCTAATGGATCCACAGGGTGAGAAGCATCCTCCCATTGCCCTTTTACAAGGCGAACCGCGAGTCCTAACTCTGCGGCACGTTGAATATCATCACGACTCCTTCTCCAGCGAGTGGGAATGGTAACCCCCAAAAGATTAGCAATAGAGGGACTCTCACCGTTATTTCGTACTCTATTCGAAGAAAGAACCTCCAAAATTCGAAACGTTTGTGGCGCACGTTCAGGAGCAAGCGAATCCACATGCAACCGGACTCCCCTTGCAATCGCTTGTTCAAAAAGATCCTGAATAGCAACTGAATCAAAGCCAAGCGCGTTTAACTTTATGGATAATACGGGAACGGAGCGTCCTGTCCGTGCCCCGTCCTGCCGATTCTCACCAGCAGGCGATTCATTGGGCGATCTTACCCCATCCTTTCGAACCAAATCCAGCAGACTCAAACAGGCCAAGCACTCCCTCATCATATCCTGAACAGTAAATTCCTTCGGTGCCCAGGGCGAGAGAATAAGGCCATAACCTTTTTCAGAGACCCAGTTCACAACCGGCAGAGTATCCCGCAAGGATGAACCGGCGATATGCCGCTTAGAAACCGTTTCTACAATCGAATTACGAGTCTCTCGCAACATGGCTACCGATGCAGAATTTCGGCTGCAATATGCGATCCATTGTGCCATAATTGTCTGGCAAGATCTCGTGCGCGCCCCACTTTACCTATCCATGTTTTCGGGTACATCCAGAGCGTAAGCCTGTAATCAATGGCATTGGCCCATATGTGGAGCCAGCGTTCATTACTCCCAAGGAACTCACAGCTAGTGTGTCCGCTCAAAAAGCTGAATTTGACCACCTCGTTCATCAACAAAATTCCAGGTGAGCAGAATTGCCATCCTTCTCGATGTCCAATTTTGTAGATCCACAGACGATTTGCATAGACTTCGGTAAACTGACCGGCAACGCGCTTATCTCCTGATTTCAAGAAAAAGAATAGAAATTCACCCTCTTCATGTCTTTTTTTTCCATAGGTTCGAAAAAAATGATGTGTCGTGGTATGATACAGAACAGCGGTTCGAGTGCGCCCCTTCCAACTTTCGGCCTCAATTTCGATGAAATCTAGAAGAAGTGAATCAAATGTTTCGGGAGTTGCAGGCACGATTTCGAGCGTCAACGGGAGTCTATTATGCTGAACCGCTTTTTTATGTAATCTGCGAAAACTGGATCGACGACTTGATGAGAGGTGTTGAGACTCAAATTCGTCCCAATTCCCTTGCATTTCCACTTTGGGAATTTTCTCGATCTGTTGATAAATCCGGTAGGACTCTTTGTCAGCAAGTTCAAGTAGTTGCGTTGATTCGGGACCTTCAAGAGGTAAACCCTTGAAAAAAAGGCTCTGATTTGACTCAAAAATTGAATTTAGAAGGGACTGAAAAGCGGGTAAGGAGCTATACAAAAACCCGCCTGGTTCGCACAATATTGAACTTCCAATTAATTCGGAAAGCGTAGGAAATGAAGCCTTTTTACCTAGCGGGGCAATGGCTGTAACCTTTCCCTCGTCTTCTACAAAATGGATTTCGATCTCATCTGGATGTGAAAATGATTCGGCAGCAGCAGAAAACCACTCGAACGTTAATAGAGGCGTGTTAAACCTATGTTCAAGCTCTCGCCAGGAGTTTTTCAATCCCGGCAATTGTTCGATGTGAGTGAGCACTCCGCTTTTCATAGTTAAACGACTCTTTTTATCCATTAACATGAAATGCGTAACATAGACCCGTAAAGTACTTCGACTCGTAAGGGAAATCCTGAATTACAGATGAGGGGAAATAAATCCATGATCGATTCATTCCTTCTTGAACAGGCAAAACAGGCGCTACACTCCCATGCCAATCCGGAGGATGCACTTTTTCTGCAACGTTTTTTCAAAACCGGACCGGGCGAATATGCTGAGGGGGATATTTTTATCGGAGTAAGAGTGCCGATGACTCGGAAAATCGCCCGGCAGTTCAAGGACCTTCCTTTGGATCTAACTGTGAAACTTCTCCGCTCCTCTGTACATGAGGAACGATTGTTGGCATTAGTAATTCTCACGGAACGGATGAAGAAAAAAGAATCTGAGGCGGACAAAAAAGAGATTTATAAGCTCTACTTGAGCCACACCGAGTGGATCAATAATTGGGATTTGGTAGACGTCACGGCTGAACATGTGGTGGGTCGCTACCTCTATGATAAACCTCGTCAACCTCTTTATAACCTAGCCGCGTCTAAAGATCTTTGGGAAAGACGTATCTCCATCATCTCTACATTCTATTTTATTCGAAAAGGAGATTTTGAGGATACGCTTCGCCTAGCTGAACTCCATCTCGAAGATTCTCATGATCTGATGCACAAAGCGGTTGGATGGATGCTTAGAGAAGTAGGAAAGCGAGATCAACCCACTGAGGAAGATTTTTTGCGTAAGCACTACCGGGTCATGCCTCGAACCATGCTTCGATACGCCATCGAACGATTCCCGGAAGAATTGCGGCAGGGATATTCAAGAAACCGCTGAATTGCGCACAGGTTTGATATTGACACTTCTGCCCGCGCAGTAATGAAGCAATTCAAGATAAATCGAACCTGCGGTAATTTATTGCTTCCAGCAGATGATCAGTGCTGATCTGCTCC
>JAURMN010000160.1 GCA_030830725.1 Balneolales bacterium
CGATTTGATATGATCGTGCAGACGCTGATGCCGGAAGCTGAATTGATCACCCCGATTCGAGCGTTGTCCCTAACTCGAGAACAAGAGGTCGAGTACCTGAAAGGAAAAGGGGTCACCTACGCTTTTGAAAAAGCACAATACTCGATTAATAAAGGACTTTGGGGAACCAGTATCGGTGGAGCTGAGACGCTCAAAAGTATGGGAGATCTTCCCGAAGCGGTCTGGCCAACACAATTATCACAAACAGAGTCTCGAGAGGTGACGCTTTCATTTAAAGAGGGTGAGTTATCGGCGGTGGATGGACAGGTTTACGATAACCCGGTTGACGCCATTCATGAGTTGAATCGTATGGGTGGGAAGTACGCCATTGGGAGGGATATCCATGTGGGCGATACGATCATCGGGATCAAGGGACGAGTTGCGTTTGAAGCCCCTGCTGCGATGATGGCAGTAAAAGCTCATCATGCCTTAGAAAAACATGTGCTGACCAAATGGCAACTACAATGGAAAGAGACATTGGCTTCTTTTTATGGAAATTGGTTGCATGAAGGTCAGATTTTGGATCCTGTGATGCGGGATATCGAGTCCTTTTTGGAAAGTAGCCAGGAGAGGGTGACGGGCACTGTACGTCTGCGCCTGCATCCCTATCGATTTTCGGTGGTGGGAGTGGAAAGTCCTTACGATTTGATGCAATCCGCATTTGGTTCGTATGGTGAGGTCAATGCAGCCTGGAGTGGCAAAGATGTGAAAGGATTTACCAAACTGTTTGGTCTGCAAACGGTGATCTATCACCAGACTAAAGGGGATCCAGCAAGAGAGGATCAAAAAGTAGTGGGAGAAACGAAAGGGGATCATGATTAAGGTTGGAATTTTAGGGGCTGCAGGATACACGGGAGGAGAGCTTTTGCGACTTTTATTAGCCCATCCATTCGTTTCGGAGGTAGCGGCGTATTCCCGATCTCAAGCTGGAAAACAGGTGAGGGAGATCCACGATGATCTACATGATCTCGAGTTGGTGTTTCAGGCTGCAGATCAAATTTGGTCGACTCGGCTCGATGTGTTGTTTTTGGCTTTAGGTCATGGGGAGAGCAAGAAGTGGATTTCTGAAAATAGAGATCGAGTGTTGGCTTTGACCCAAGAGGGATCGTTTAAATTGATTGATTTAACGCAAGATTTTCGGGTTGTGGAAGAGGATTTGCGAGCGCAAAACCCCGAATTCCCATTTATCTATGGCCTTCCCGAAGTCAATCGCGAACAGATTCGTTCGGCGTCGTTTGTGGCCAACCCGGGTTGTTTTGCGACTGCATTGCAACTCAGTCTGCTACCATTTCGCCAATACATCACCGATGATGTCCAGATTACAGGTATAACTGGATCAACCGGTGCAGGTCAAAACCCCGTACCGACCACGCATTACAGCTGGAGAAGTGAGAACGTTCAGCCCTACAAAGTATTGACCCATCAACATCTTCATGAAGTTCGGCATACGTTAGGTTGGACGGCGTCAACGGATCCAAAAATCCATTTTACCCCCTGGAGAGGACCTTTTAGCAGGGGAATTCTAGTCTCAGCCTACTTGAAATGGCAGGGATCTCAGGCCGAAGCGATGGCTCTTGCTTCAGAGTTTTTTGCTTCTCATCCGTTTGTTCAGGTTCAAGACTCACCGGTTCATCTGCGACAGGTGGTCGGGACGAATGTAACTCTGATTTCTTTGACAGTCGAAGAGGGATGCCTGGTGGTTCACACCGCATTGGATAATCTCCTCAAAGGGGCAAGCGGGCAGGCAGTGCAAAATATGAATCTCATGACCGGACTGGACGAAACCAGTGGGTTACGACTGAAGACGGTACGATGAGGAATCCTTCTCCTTCTGGCTCGACTAGTGCCTCCGCACAATCTTCCGTCAGCTCACTTTTAGACGTTTATCCTTTACTGGATCTCACGCTGGAGAAGGGTCTAGGTGCGGTTGTGACAGACGCACAAGGTCAGGAATACCTCGATTTTTACGGAGGTCACGCAGTCATCAGCATCGGTCATCAGCATCCTCATTGGATCGAGCGTTTGACCCGTCAAATGAAGCAACTCTCCTTCTATTCGAACTCTGTTCATTTGCCGATTCAGGAAGAATTTGCTCGGAAGCTCACCAATGTGGCCCGAAAAGAAAAGTTTCGACTGTTTCTTTGCAACAGTGGGGCTGAGGCCAACGAAAATGCGATGAAACTTGCCTCGTTTCATACTGGACGATCTGAGGTGCTTGCCTTCAAAGGTGGTTTTCACGGACGGACCTCGTTGGCGGTGGCTGTGACCGATAACCCGGCTATCCAGGCTCCGATTAACTCTACTGATATAGTCCATCGTCTTCCGATTAATGAGACTCTTGCACTTCGTCCGTTTTTCGAAAAATACGGTGAGCAATTGGCATGCGCGATCGTGGAAGGCATTCAGGGAGTAGGTGGGATTATTGAGGCTGACGATTCTTTTTTGAAGGAATTACGCGAACTTTGTGACCAATACCGAGTTTTGCTTATCGCGGACAGTGTACAATGTGGATACGGGCGATCCGGTCACTTTTTTGCCCACGATCAAAGCGGAATCTCTGCAGACATCTATACAATGGCAAAGGGAATGGGGAATGGATTTCCAGTGGCTGGGATTCTCTGTTCGCCAGCTGTTCGGGTTGAAAAAGGACAGCTGGGGACTACCTTTGGGGGAAATCCGTTGGCCTGTGCTGCAGGTTTGGCAGTACTGGAGGTAATGGAATCGGAGCAGTTACTACAGAATGCTGTTGAACGCGGGGCGCAACTTTTGGATGGGCTTTCTAAAATCTCTTTTGTGGAAAAACTGCGTGGAAGAGGTCTTATGATTGGATTCGACACGCCATCTGTTGAGCCTGCGGTTCGGATGCGCCTATTAAAAGAGCATCGAATTTTGACTGGGTTTAGTAAGCCAAATGTAATTCGACTACTACCTCCACTTGCCATTACCGAGCAGGAAGTAGACCAATTTTTGAACGCCTGTCATCAGATAGCGAACGGCCTTTGAGGAGAACATCATGCAACAATTTCATTCCGTACATGACGTACACGACTTGAGAGCACTCCTTGATAGAGCGCATCAGTATCGCAAAAACCCTCTCTTGGACGCGCAAAAAGGAAAAGGTCGTCGTCTCGGATTACTCTTTTTGAACCCGAGCCTGCGAACAAGAATATCTACAGAGGTGGCCGCGCAAAACTTGGGGATGGAGACCATTATCTATTCCTTTGGTTCGGATGGTTGGTCTCTTGAGTTTGAAGATGGCGTTGTCATGAACGGTGCTAAAGCGGAACATATCAAGGAGGCTGCGGCAGTACTCGGTCGCTATTTTGATGTGATCGGATTTCGGACATTTCCCGGATTAAAAGATCGTGAC
>JAURMN010000161.1 GCA_030830725.1 Balneolales bacterium
AAGCAGGGGATATTTAATTTTGAGTACATCCAGAAAATTCTGAATTACCCTCCGGACCCACGTTTAAGATGGCATTATAACTATCTTTGGGTTGTGGTCGGGCTCGCCATCTGGCAAAAAATGTATATTGATTCAGACCTATTTAAAGAGCGAGAATTTTCCTTAGAGGCGTATTATTCATGATGCACAAACCGACGCATCCATCATTAGATTCATGATTCAATACTCAATCATCGTCGCGACCTATAATCGGTTGGAAGAGCTCAAAGAGCTGGTCGAAAGTTTTCAGACCCTCGACAAGGTGCCTGTTGAATTCGAGCTTCTGCTTGTCGATGATGGATCCACAGACGGTACGCTGGAGTTTTTTTCCAAAACGACTTTTGATTATCCTATTCGAATCGTCTCTCAAGATCACCAAGGCCCTGGGGCTGCCCGAAATCTAGGTATGAAAGAGGCGGCAGGAGAGTACTTTATTTTTATGGACTCGGACTGCACGGTCCCTCCATATTACCTCCAAGAGGTTCATAAAGCCGTTCAAACCCAACATCTAGATGCATTTGGTGGCCCAGATACCTACCGAGAAGATTTCCCAATCCTTTTAAAAGCGATCAACTACTCGATGACCTCATTTTTAGGCACCGGTGGCACACGTGGATCCACTAAGAGTGTTACCCGTTATTACCCACGGTCGTTCAACATGGGTATTAGCCGAAAGGTCTACGAAACGATTGGAGAGATGAGCAGTCTCCGTCATGGTCAGGACATGGACTATTCCGCCAGAATCTACAAAGCTGGTTTTCAGGTCGGGCTAATCCCGGATGCTTATGTTTATCATAAACGTCGCACCAGCCTCAAAAAATTCTTCAAACAGGTCTTTAACTGGGGTGTAGCCCGAATTAATTTGGGATCGATTCATCATGAACTTCTCAAGCCGGTTCATTTTCTCCCGGCGATTCTGTTGCTCGCGGCCATCACGTTTACAATCGGAGCGATATTCAATGACGTGATTCGCCAGATATTCTTACTCGCACTCCTAGGTCTTAGTGCGACACTCATTTTTGTAACCGTCCAATCCGGGTTATCTTACAAAAGCTTACGAGTGGGATTCCTTTCACCCATAACTCTGCTTACTCAAATTTTTGCATACGGACTAGGCGTGCTATCAGGTCTCTCGCAAAAGTTAACAGGCAAAAAAACAGCTTCTGGATTTGTAAAAAACTACTACAAATGACATCGACTCAACAAACCCCTCCAGCTGTGAACTCTCTTTCTGCAGTACTTAAATCCTGGATTCCCCACTTCGCAATCATGGCGCTTTTTTTAGTGATCAACTCACTCTATTTCTATCCTCAATTTTCTGGAAAACAGATCGGACAGGATGATATTGTGGAATCACCCGGTCAGTCACGCGAAGTGGAGCTGGCTCTTGAAGAAACGGGACGAAGACCACTCTGGACGAATAATATCTACGTTGGTCAACCTTCATTTTATTCGGGATTTTATTTCGAAAATCCACTTTGGACTATCGAGAAAGTGCTTCAACTCTTTTTTGGACGTCCAATCAATGTCTTTTTCCTCTCCATGCTCAGTACATATTTGGCACTACTGGTAATGGGAATCACTCCCTGGGTGGCTGCAATCGGAGGTGTGGGATATGGGATGGCAACCAATAATATCATTCTGTATCAAGCTGGTCATATGATGAAACTCGGCTCCCTGATGTATATGCCATTCATTATTGCCGGATTGATTCTTCTCACTCGCAAGGAGTACGTCAAAGGATTTCTCTTTTTTACGTTGGGAATGGCCATGACATTATTGCATCATCACGTGCAAATGGTCTATTACCTCATGCTGGTGCTGTTGATATTAGGATTGATTTACCTCATACAATGGATCAAAGAAGGACAGTATAATCTGATATCGAAGGCAATTGGCATTGTACTGGTAGGAACTCTTATCGGAACCGGTGCAAATCTTGCCCGTATGTGGACGACGTATGAGTTTTCCGATGAAACGATTCGAGGAAAGAATATTTTGGAGAATGTGGCAGAGAATTCTGCTGAATCCGCTGAATCTGCTATTACGAATGGCCTAGACTGGGACTACGCGATGGTTTGGAGTAATAACACGGTCGATGTGTTAACTGGAATCATTCCAGGAATTGCTGGCGGATCCAGTGCTGAACGCATGAAGGACGGAGCCACTTACACAGCACTTAAAAGGGCAGGGGTAGCTCCACAATCAGATGGTTCCTATCGACTACCCATCTATTGGGGGGCTCTACCATCCACAAGCGGACCAATTTATTTTGGCGCAGTTATACTCTTTTTATTTACTCTGGGCATGTTTATCCAAAAAGGACCTCTTAAATGGTGGTTGGGGTCCGCTGTACTTTTTACGATTCTACTCTCTTATGGGAAGAATCAGGAGTGGATCAATCGATTTTTATTCGATTATATCCCACTGTTTAGCAAGTTTCGTACTCCCAATTCTGTACTTAGTGTAACCACAGTATTGTTCCCCATTTTAGGTGCTTTTGGATTGATCCGATGGTTGGAGTTTCCACAGGAAGCTGTTGAAACTCCTAAAACATCTTCGAAACGAAAAGGATCAAAACAGCGAGCACTAAAAACGGTAAATCTAGCTCCGCTTTACTATGCACTGGTCATCACAGCTGGATTTTCAGCTTTGATTGCTCTTGCAGGGCCGTCACTTTTTTCATTTCAAGGATTGAATGATGCTGCTTATGCAGAATCGGGACTTCTTCCATATTTATTGGAAGAT
>JAURMN010000162.1 GCA_030830725.1 Balneolales bacterium
AGATCCAGAAATTCTACAACAACCGGAGAGGGTTCAATCTCGCTATTATCTTTCTGATTTTGCCCAATATAGCTGATGTAAACTTTTTGTTTAGCAGCCATTATAGCTTCATAAAAAAGCTGCCGATCCTCTCGTTTTCTATCCCGTTCTGTCGGAAGTGGGTAAAGACTCATAATGTCGAATTCAGGAGCGGAATAAGACCTGGGAAAACGGGCGCCGTCAATTCCAATCACTCCAATAATCTTAGCTGGAATTCCTCGAAGTGGAACCATATTTGAAAAGAGAACTCCCTGTCCAAATCTTGCTGCAGAACTTGAGGTTCGAGAAGTCAAGTTCGTGATATGTTTGAGTAAAAACTCAAACGGTAGATCCATTGAGTCCGATTCAGATTGAGTGATATCCGACTGAATCGCATCTAAAAGAGATTTTATTGAAACTGGAATTTCCTTTTGAAGAATGGATGGATTGGACCGAAACAGATATTGAGCCCAATTAGTCAACGCTTCAATCTGGTCTCCTGCAGATTTTCCTGATTTCATGCTCCATTTTCGAGCCTCATTTAGTGTACTCAGAAGTTCTTGAAGAATACTTAGCAGGCGGACATCTTCAGAGTCTAGGAGACTGAATGTATCACCCGCAAAAGGATCTGTAAGATCTTTTCCCCATAAATGTGAGTTCCAGGCACGAGAAAAAAATTGTTTCCAGGTTAAGGATTCTGAACAAGGTTGATTCAAATCAAGCTTATGATCGGCGTCATAGGCCCATAAAACTCGATTCTGATTAACCCAACGACGGATCTTGAATAACTGAGATTCAGATAGTTGAAAGGACTCCATAATAGATTCATACCGAAGGAGTCCCAAGATTTTTTCAGGCTCAAATCGACTTGTGAGTATATTCAAAAAATGCAGAAATGCATCCAGTTCATTTGCAAAGGTCGGTGCTCTCTCAGTGATGGTATATGGAATTCTTGGCAAGCCCTCATTTTCCTGATTAAAAACGGCTGAAATAAACGGTGCATACGCCTTAATATCTGGACTTACAATTACAATGTCGGAAGGTTTTAAGTCCGGATAAGTTTCTAGCCATAAGTAGAGTTGCTGGTGAAGAACTTCTACTTCTCGCAATTCATGATGACAGGAATGTATCTCTATAGAATCATCTATAAATTCCTTACCTGTTACGGCCCGAGTAGCTGATTTTAGGATTGATAATGAACTCCTGTGTAGATGAGGAGGGTGCTGTTTAGAATCAAATTTGCGTTCTGGTTCTTTTGATGAAGGGATTTTCGAAACTTCAAAATCATTTAATTGATGAAATGAGTTCAAAATCGCTTCAGATTCCATCGAAAATTGCTCTGAGAAAAGCGACTCCTGATCTCGGAGAAGAGAATAAATAGAGATTGAGGTCGAGGATGGATATTCTTCAATCAATCTTAAAAAAGGCTCAGGTAATAAACCGGCATTGAAAATAAAAAGGTGATTATTAGAAATATTCCCCTTTATTTTTGATTCAGAAAACACCGCGAGTTGTCTATCAAAAAGAGTAGCCCGATCACATGGATACTCCACTTTTTTAGCCCATCTAGCAAGCAAATATCGCCATAATTCTGCTTGCCAGGAGATAATTGGATCATCCGGCTGCTCTCCTTTCGCCCATTGCAAAAGCATGTGAGGTCGATAGTTTTGATAGGCATCCAATACAGAGGCTGTTTGAGTAGCCAATGAAAAGAGAGCTCTTTCCTGCAAAAGGGGTTGTAAGGTGGTTAATGTCCTTAGATAAGCAAGGGATTCCTTTCGAATGTCTTCTTTTAAAATCTCTTTTAACCACTGGAA
Organism: Balneolales bacterium; assembly: GCA_030830725.1. GTDB lineage: Bacteria > Bacteroidota > Rhodothermia > Balneolales > Balneolaceae > JAURMN01. Next base: position 1,836 of record JAURMN010000162.1, read on the forward strand.
AATGAAAAAAGTTAACGGGCCTTTATCAGAAGGAAGAAGATGAGGGATTTCCGGACTTGTGACTCTATACTGATTCCATATCCACTCAAAAGGAAGAATAAAATGGATATTGGCAAAGATCCCATATTTTTGGGCTATGTATGGCTTTAGCCAATTAGCGGTGTCTTTATTGGGAACAAGGATCAAAGCCGGTTCTAAAATTGATGTCCTATCTTTACAAACCTTGTACAAGTCCTTAGCAAGAGACTCAGACATCGATTCAAAATCTTCTGAAAGATAGATACGTTTAGCTTGATCAGGCACGGCAGACGAAATAAATAATAATTCAATGGATGGGTGTCTCTCGGAATTCAAGATAATCAAGTCTCAATTTCTTCGTAAATTTAACTAGCTATTACGCTTTTTCTGAATTCTTTAAACCTGAACGTGAACATATATGCCAGAATCATTTCCTGGAATGCGTTTTTTTACTCGAAAATTGGTCAAACCAGAAGATTTAAATGCAAGTCGCTCCTTATTTGGTGGTACACTTCTAAGCTGGATTGATGAAGAAGCCGCGATTTATGTGATGTGCCAGCTTGGCAAGCAAAATATTGTAACCAAATTTATGTCTGAGATCGACTTCGTGAGCACTGCACGCGAAGGAGATATCGTTGAGATTGGAATGGAAACCGTGAGTTTTGGTACATCCTCAATTACGATTCGATGCTTGGTTCGTAATAAATTCACAAAAGAGACTATTATCAAGATAGATCGGATTGTCTTTGTTCATATTGACGATAATGGGCGACCAAACCCTCATGGAATTACTGAGCCAGCCAATTAATCATCCCACTACCCAATAAAGAGAGTATGAGTAAAGTTTTTGTTACCGGTGGAACCGGGTATATAGGAAGTCATACAGTCCTTGAATTACTTCGAAACGGACACGAGGTAGTCGTAATGGACAATCTTTCAAATAGTTCAGCAGAATCATTGAATCGGGTTAAAGCCCTGACAGGAATCTCTGTTCCATTTTATCAAGCTGATTTACTCGATAAAGAGGCGATGTCTGCTATTTTCGCAGAGCATACGTTTGAATCTGTAGTTCATTTTGCGGGTCTGAAAGCGGTTGGTGAATCCGTTGAAAAACCACTCTGGTATTACAAAAACAATATTACAGGAACACTAAATCTTCTTGAAGTGATGCAGGAAAATAGGGTAAAAAACCTCGTATTTAGTTCCTCCTGCACTGTGTACGGAGAACCAGATAAAGTACCTATTTCAGAGGATGCGCCACTTTCTGCAGTGAATCCTTACGGGCAGACAAAGCTAACCATTGAATACATTCTTCGTGATCTGTTTCAAGCTGATCAGGATTGGAACATGGCTATCTTACGCTATTTCAATCCAGTTGGGGCTGATCAAAGCGGAACGATGGGAGAAGACCCCAATGGTATTCCAAATAATTTAATGCCTTATGTTACGCAGGTTGCGGTTGGACATCTTCCCTATCTTCGCGTATTTGGAAATGATTATCCTACTCAAGACGGAACGGGTATTCGTGACTATATTCACGTCACTGATCTTGCCCTCGGTCATCTGAAAGCCATTGAAACACTAAGACTATCCCCAGGCTTAATCCGTTGTAATTTAGGAACGGGTAATGGATATTCTGTCCTTGACGTAGTTAAGGCATTTGAAACAGCTTCCGGAGTGGCTATCCCATATCAGTTCATGCCTAGAAGAGCGGGGGATGCAGCGGCAGCCTATGCAGATCCTACATTGGCAGAAACGTTACTTGGATGGAGAGCAGAGAGAGATTTGGAGCAAATGTGCAAAGATTCCTGGAAATGGCAGGTAAATAATCCTAATGGTTATTCTTGATGCTAGCGTACGTTATGCTATTGTTCTGGTAATCCTAGGACTTGCTCAAAATATACGCTTTCATAAGTTCTGAACATCCTTTCACATCTTCGAGATGTACAACCTCGACCGGTGAATGCATATAGCGCAAAGGAACCGAAATTAACGCACTGGGTATTCCCTCTTTTTGGTAAAAGATAGAATCCGTATCGGTTCCGGTTCGGACACTCGTTGCTTCATGTTGCACCGCGACATCAAACCT
>JAURMN010000163.1 GCA_030830725.1 Balneolales bacterium
CGGAATTGCCGGAGGGGTTTTAATCGGCATAATCAGTGCTCAAAATGTTTAGTTTTATATTTACGAATTTGTCTAGTCAGAATGGCCACACATTCATGAACTGCATTTTCATATGAATCGGCTTTAACCTCACTTCGCAGGAGTTCTCCCGGAACTTTGACAAGTATTTCAGCTTGCTGAGGCTTGGCTACGTCCTGACTTGGTTGCAGGACGATATCGATTCCTGTAATCTTATCAAAATACTGAGTCAATTTGTCAACCATACTCAAACTATACTCTTTAAGCTCTTGACTACTTTCAAAATGACGAGCGGCATATGTTTTTTTCATAATGAATCTCCATTCTCCAATTTTGATGAATAAAGTGGCTGTTTGGATTGCTCCATGTTCTTCGCACGAGGGTGCGATTGTTCATGAATTCGTTTTAAATGCTCTACCCCAGTATGGGTGTATATCTGAGTTGCGGCAAGGGAAGAATGTCCCAAAAACTCTTTTATCATTCGAATATCCGCCCCTGCGTTCAGCATATGGGTTGCAAAACTATGTCGTAAAACATGTGGGCTTTTTTTGTTTGATTCAGATACCTCATCGATCCTCTCTTTTACGATTTTCTGAACTAATCTTGGATAAATACGCTTCCCTTTTTTAGTAAGAAAAACTGCATTATCCTTTTCGATTGCAGGTTGATACGATTCATTTTCAATGAGTAATCTGCGAGTTTCCAAGTGTTGAATTAACGCTTTCTGTGCTTGTATTCCAAAAGGTACAATACGTTGTTTCTGCCCCTTACCAATCACACTGATCTGCTGCTGTTTGAAATCAACATCTCCCTCATTAAGTGAGACTAATTCACGCAAACGAATTCCTGTCGAGTAAAAAAGCTCCAAAATGGCAGTAACCTGATTACTCCAAGCGGTTCCGTCACTAGTACGACTGAGAAGATTTTCCATTTCATTCTCAGAAATAACCGTTGGAATCCGTTTCGCTTGTTTAGGAATCAGCAAAAGCTGTGCTGGATTTTGATCAAGGTATCCTCGCCTGTGGGCATATTTAAAAAACGATCGAATAGAGGCCGCTTTTCTGGCAATAGTAGCGCGACCAAGACCACCTTCCATTAAGGTGCCAAGCCAAAGTCGTATAGTTAACGGTTCTGTGTTTCGAAGACATTCTTCGATTCTTTCAGGGGAGAGGGAAGTCGGGTCCTGAATGATAAATTGGATAAACTGATCTAGATCTCGGCCATACGCTTCAAGGGTATGCTCTGAAGCATTGCGTTCAACTTTCAGATACTTTAAGAAGTGTTCAATCACCGTATCCATAATGATTGAATATGCAAAGCATCTACTTCAAAATAAAGAGAGCATTACAAAGCCCTATAATTGAACGGAAACGTGCTGCCTCACAGAAGCTCTCGACCTTTCCAGGTCATTTTTCTCCCTGTAAGGGTATCCCATAAAATCTGAATACCTAACACCTGAAACCAAAGAACTCCTATTGGGTGAAGAAGTCCCTTCCAAAGAGTCCATTTAAACCAGCTGTTTAAGATTAATCGACTTGTAAAGAGAAGCAGAATATTTACAGAAGATAAGACAATCAATATGGATGATTTACACCAAACAGATCCGATAAGTAGTACAAATGGCAGAATAAAAACGATTAAATGGAGAACTGCCATGCCAATAAATAAAGGGATATGGTTATCAAATCCCGCCAAAAAATTTTTTTTAAAGCCCTCATTCATTTCAGAATGAGTTGTATACATTCGGCAAGAGATTAGGTGATTTCCCGGGTACATGCGGAGGTTGAAACCTTGGCTACGAACATTCCTGGCCAATGAAACATCTTCCACGATCTTATCTTTCACTCGCTCATGGCCGCCAATTTGGTCATAAACAGAACGCCGAAAAGCGATACATTGACCATTTGCTGCTGAAAATCGAAATCGATATTGCTCATAAAATTCAGAAGGCATCCAGCGAGGTTTGCGGCGTATATATCGAAATGGGAGAAGAGTAAGTAGAGCATAATAAACGAGAGGTAAGACGCTTGATTGCCAAAATCCATTTAATTCTTGCACCGGCCAAACCGTAATGGCGTCCAATGAGTTTTCGAGAAATTGATTCCTGATTTTTCTAACAAAGTCGGCAGAAGGAAGGGTATCTGCATCGATAAATATGATAATCTCACCTTTAGCCAAATGGGAAAGTTGATGACAGGCCCAAGGTTTTCCAAGCCACCCATCAGGCTTGGGGCTACCATTTAAAAGTTGAATTGAAATAGGCGCTTTTTGGATGAAATCGGACACAATCTTGTTAGTTGAATCTGTAGATTGATCATCCAATATTAAGATCTCGAAACTGGAATCCCATTGATTTAAAAGTGCAGGAAGAAGTCGATTTGCATTATCTTCTTCATTTCTCATTGGAATACAAATCGATAAAAACGTCTCTTTATTTTCGGAATGTGTATTTTGAAGTGATGAATATTCCGTAGTCACAACCTTAAAATCACGTCTGTTTAGAAGCATTTGCAGGAACGTGATAATCAGAAAAATGGTTGAGAGCAGCGATAAGATGATAAAGATCTGTTCCGTTTCCATTATGAAAGATAACTAGAATGTTACTCCTAAACGATCCACTTTCTGATACACGAGTAGAAAAAGAGGTTCCTGGAGCCTATGAGTGGTGGTATTTTGATGCAATTTCGGTAGATCAAGAACTATCATTCGTCATTATCTTTTATGACGGAAATCCCTTTTCAAGCCGATACATTCGATCCTTGGAACTAGAAAAAGGGTCTAAAGCTGAATCCTTTCCAGCACTCAGTATTTCGATTTATCATAAATCGAAACCCGTGTATTACTCCTTTGTGGAATATCCACCAGAAGAACTCCGTATTACAAATCATCCTTTAAACGTTCAAATTGGTGGGCAGAACTTTTTGAGTACAATCGAAAACGAAACCCTTAACTATCATATCAAGATTAATCAGAGACTAGACTCCGGAGATTCACTCATTGCAGATCTGGTATTTAGTACGAATTTGAATTCGAATAATTCTGCTTTGACAACTCAATTTGGAGAACCTGAACTCAGAAAAAATGGTTCTGATGAAATTATGCTCCAATCTACTGTATACGGGAATAGCCGAACCATCAATACTCACCATAATCATATCTGGAACCTGATACAGCCACGAGCCATAGTTACTGGTCAACTAACGCTGAATACGAGCACCAAATCCTTTGATGGTTTAGGATATCACGACCATAATATCGGATTTGAACCCATGAAAGAGAGTTTTAAAGAATGGTATTGGGGACGATTTCATTTTGATCAAGCCACATTGATCTATTATTTGATGTTTAAAAACGATTCTTCACAAGAGATGAAAGCGTGGTTAATTGATTCAAATTCTAAAGGGAAGTCGCAAGTACTTCATCTTGATTTAAAAAATCTAAAGAGTAGGTCTTCCAATATATTCGGGCTTAGCACCTTCAATACCATTCACTTTAGCCATGATTCGTTCGATGTTGTAATTCAACAAAATCAGAGTGTTGATAATGGACCATTTTATAAGCGATGGATTGGCACGGCAATCCAAACGAATAAAAAAGGTTTAACTGAGGCTGTAACGGGAATAACAGAATATATTCGCCCAAATAAGATCTATGATAAACGCTACTGGCCACTTGTAAACATGAGAATCAGATATCTCTCTGAAGCGCCTCATTGGGTTCAGAAATCGAGAATCTTCTATCGCTGGACTTGGTAAGTAAATTGTGAACTCGCTTAATAAAGGCCAGTGTATTTTCATTAAAATGATCCGGTTTCTCGACATTACAGACATGTCCGCAATCCTCTATTACAACCAGTTCAGCAAGTGAATTGAGTTGAGGTAGTTTTTTTACATGCCCTAGAAAAAGATGGTCTTTTTCACCCATAACGAAAAGTGAAGGGATGGAAGGGTGTAAAACATTAAATTTAGAGAGAATTAAAGAAACGGAATGTGTCAAATCAAACCATCGAAGAAACTCATCTTGGGAAATTTGGCTGGCTTGTTGAATAAATAGTGCGCGTGCCTCAAAATGCGCTTTACCTGGCATAATGATCCAGGCAAAAAGTTTATAGAGAGTCAAAAAGGGGATAATATATTTAAGCGAATGTCCAGTTCGAATCAAGATTCTGGATCGAAAGTCAAGCTGAGTTATGGCTCCAACATAGGTGGCACTAATTACTTTATATGAAAATTGATCTGCAAATTCCCGGATAAGAATTGTTCCCAGTGAAACACCCACAAAGTGAGCTCTTGAAATTTCTTGGTGAACAAGAACCTCATTAATGTCTTCGATAAGTAAATCGAATGAATAGCTCTTAACTGATTTCAATGCTTTGTTAATAGTCTTGCCGTGCCCTCTTAAATCGAGTAAAAGGACATTACATTGATTTCGGAAAAAACGTAATTGTGGGTGCCAAATCGTGGAGGAACCCCCGGCACCATGAATGAAGACAATCCATGGCTTAGAAGGCTGTAATACGTATGTTTTGTGCCAAAGCATACGTCACTATATGGACTCCCTTGACAAAAGACAACTCCATTTGAAATTTGATTTCTTCTTATGAAGATAGTGTGCTACCTTTTTGCTGAACTATCGGTGAAGCCTTGTTATTACGTTATTTCCAGCCAGTTAGTCCTATAAAATGCGCTCCATTACAGCTACTATAAAACTCTTAATGGCTATCCTCTTTACCTTGGGCGTTTTTTCGATCTATATGATTACATATGCGGTAATCTGGCTTTTGCGCATACCTTATGAGTACATCCGGAATCCATTTATGACCTTCTGGGGTAAAGGCATGCAGATCATTCTGGGAATCAGATTAAAAATTCAAGGGGCACCACCCAAGCGTCCTTTTCTGCTCTTTTCCAATCATCTTACCTATTTGGATCCTATTCTTTTTTTTTCTCATCTGGATTGTACGTTCGTAGCAAAAAAAGAAGTTCGATCGTGGCCTGTGCTTGGATATATGGTCTATATGATGGGCGTCATTTTCATAAATAGGGAACAAAAGAAAGATCTTCTGCGTGTAACGGATCTAGTAGATGAAAATGTGAACGACAAGCAAGGAATAGTCATCTTTCCTGAAGGAACTACTTCAGATGGAAAACAAATTCTACCCATTCGAGCACCATTGCTTCAATTAGCCTTTGAGGATGGGAATCCATTGTCTTATTGTGTTGTGAGTTATAAAACAGGAATAGGAGATCCTGATGCATCACAACAGGTTTGTTGGTCAAATCAAGAATCTTTTGGAGCGCATTTGTGGAAATATGCCCAAGTAAAAAGAACCTATGCTACCATTACTTATGGAGAAAAACCATTAAAGGCAATAAATAGGAAAGAACTTGCTATCCAACTTCATGAAGAAATGACCCATCTTCAACAATTACAATCGGTTTAGGTACCTTTGATTAGCGTTTGGATGTGAAATATCGAGTAAGAAGTTCTTCACATTCCAGTTCCATAACTCCTTGAATCAATTCAACTCTGTGATTTAAATTTTGGTTCTGAACGATGTTAAAAATGGACCCACAACCACCTGACTTTGGATCGAGTGCCCCAAAAACCACTCGATCTATTCTTGATAATACGATAGCACCCGAGCACATGGCACAAGGTTCCAAGGTTACATATAAGGTGCACTCAGAGAGATGTTTTTGGCCAGTGTAATCAGCAGCTGCGGTTATGGCGATGATTTCTGCATGAGCGATCGGGTCTTGAAGCTGCTCTATTTGATTAAACCCTTTTCCGATAATGTTACCATTCTTAACCACTATGGCACCTACTGGCACCTCGTCCTCTTTAGCGGCCATTTCGGCTAGACGAATAGCCTGAATCATAAATCGATAGTGTTCATGCATGGACTTATTGCAACGATTCCTTATTCTTAGACATTTTACGACTTATATCCTCATCAAATCACTATGGAATATCCTTTTACAAAGATTGATGTTCAGATCCTGAAACTATTGGAAGATACGATACGCACAATACCTGATCATCCTGTAAAAGGAATTCAATTCAAAGATATCACTCCTCTTTTAAAAAATCGTGATACACTTGAAATCACTAAGCGATTACTAGCGAGACCTCTTCGTCCCTTACAAGCAGATTATATCGTTGGGCTCGAATCAAGAGGATTTTTGTTTGGAACCTCACTGGCTCAAGATTTGCATGCAGGATTTATACCTGTCAGAAAACCGAATAAACTTCCCGCTGAGACCATTTCCGTTACGTATCAACTTGAATATGGTTCAGATTCTGTGGAAATGCATAAAGATGCCATTGAGATAGGGTCCCGTGTGATAATCCATGATGACTTAATTGCGACAGGGGGGACAGCAGCAGCTGCCACAACGCTTGTGAAAAAACTTGGAGGAGTCGTGGTGGGATATTCCTTTATCCTTGAAATCGAAGCCCTTGAGGGATTAAATAATCTTGAAAAAGGTGTACCCGTTTATAGCCTGCTCAAAGTTTGAGAAGGGGTTGTATCGATAAAATACTCGATGTAAACGGTACTTCGTATCTCTCTTAACCATTCCAAAAGCATTCTATCCTGTTTACGCTGAAGTGCAATCTGTTCGATCTGAATATAATCATCAGTCAAATTCGCTTTATGCTCCGGAATTAATCTGTCCAACTTTACAATCCGAAACGCTCTTGTCTCTGAGGGATCCGTCAATGTAAAAGGCTTTGGCTCGGAAATGTCGCCTTCGTTGATTAGAAGTAAAACTATTCGGTAAAGTGCCGGATCTAATTCCTGAATGCCCAAAAGCCTTTCACCTGTCATCGGATTATAAAGTCTTCCACCAGCTGGTGCAGAATTTGGATCTTCGGAAAGTTCTCTTGCGACCTCTTCGAACTTTTTATCACTGGAAAGAATCTCCTCTCTGAGAGTGTTCAACCTTTGAATGGCTCCTTCATCATCAAATTGTTCAGAATCAATCTTGATCAAAAGATTATTCGTTTCAATCTGATCTCCCTGTCTTTGATTTAAACGAATGATGTGAAATCCAAAGGCTGTTTCCACCACCTCCGAAATTTCACCGGTAGAAAGGGCAGAGGCGGCGGCGGCGTATTCAGGTACTAAATCATTAAGCGGGATAAGTGGAATTAAACCACCTCTAGGTGCAGAAGGACCTTCACTATGACGAATAGCCATTTCTTCAAAGTTAGCTCCCGCTAAAATGGAATCTCGTAGGATTGTGGCTTTTTTTAAGGCTGCATTACGAGCATCTTTAGATTGTTCTGGTTTTACAACAAGCTGAGATAACGCAACCCGCTCAGGAATGATTGGTAGAGAATCTTTCGGAATCGCATTAAAAAATCCCATCACTTCGGGTCGGGTAATCGTAATCTCTGTCAACTTTTGAGATTGTAGTCGACTGACAATCATCTGCTCTCTGAATTGATCACGAAATTCACGTCTTAGTTCAATGATCGACTTACCAAAGGCTCTTTCAAGAGCCTGTTCACTTCCAGCCCTTGAAATTAAATCTTGAATTCTCATATCCATCTGGCGATTAACTTGATCATCCGAAACGGTTATCGAATCAATTTTTGCCTGAATTAGCATAACTTGATTATCGATCATCGATTCTAATGCCTGATACCACAATTCTTCGGAGAAGGGGACTCGATTTCCTTGAAGAGAAGCTTGCTGAATGTAGTTTACTACTTCTCTGTCGACATCCGACTTTAAAATAATCTCTTCATTGATGATGACTACAATTCCGTCGGCTGTATTTTGTGCCTTTAATATAGTCGCATCGTAAAAGGATAAAATAGCGAGAAGCAATAAAATGCGAAGAGTCGTAAGGGAAGTTGTCATAGATCGTTTAAATCACGGATAAACAGTTCATTTCTAGATTCAGATTGAAGATAAAGATTCCGTATATAGGAATTAAGATATTTACGCTTCTTTTCTTCTTTCAACCAATATTGAACTTGTGAAAGAGTCCAATCAAGATCAGCTGTTTCACCGATAGGCTTAACCTCAAGAAGTTGAACAAAATGAAACCCTCCATTGTACTCTACAATTTCGGATACCTCATTAATTCCAAGATTTGGAATTAATCGATTCAGGGACGGCACCTCAATAAATGCAGAACTTATAGGGATATAGAGTAATTGAATCTCTAATTGTTCATCAGTAAGCATACTATATTGAGAAACCAAAAGGGTCCAATCTTCACCTTTAAGTAGAGCATTACGGACAGTTTCTGCATCTCGACGTGATGCTGAAGTAAAGGGTCGTATCTTTACATAAGCTTCATCAAGCGTCAGAGGATCTCTATTCCTTTGAATAAACTCTGAAGCCTCTTCTTTTGAAACTTCAAAGAGCACTGAATTTTTTTTCAGAATTTCATCCGTGAGGTTAACGAGGGTAAGTTCACGCTCAATTCGTTTTAATTCATTTCGATATGAACTTAACTGATGGATGTTGAGGTCGCTAGCATGTCGATACAAAAGTTGCTCTCGAATCCAATCGGATTGAATTATTTCCTTCATTCGTAGTGAATCTTCTGATGAAAACACACCTGGAGGAATTTTACTGATTACCATTTCCTCCGTAAGAATAACCTGTCCTACTTTTGCATAAACGTTCGGATCTGATTGGCTTTGATCGGGTGAACAGGAAAGTAGTAAAGCACTAAAGAGAAAAAGGAAATTAGATCTATTCACAAATATAATTATCGAATTCGATTTGGATACAACCGAATCTTGAACTTATCCTTCATAGTATTGTGAAATTCATCTTCCAAGATTGATTGCATATCTGAGAATACTCGAAAAAAAACTTGATCAAATAGTTGATCGTCGGAGAGAGTAGAATCCTGAGCGACGTCAGAACTAGGATCCGCTGTTGAGGAGGAATTAGGTGCAATGTATTGATCCCGATTTATATCAAAATACTCTCTGACTCTCATAGTGTCAACGGATGCTGGATCCCATATATTCATCTCATTGAGTTTAAAAACAAGTAACCCATTAAAAAATTGAGATTGTGTTTCAGCATACTCAGGGAAGAGAGTTGCTGTAATACTCCCAAGTGACTCTTTGATCAGAGAATCTGAACTGAATACGATTGGATCATTTTTCATCAATTCGTAAACAACTTCTGATTTTCTTATTCGATCTACGACATCATCAATATCCAAATTGTAGCGAGGTAGTTGACGAAGTTGCTGTTCTAATAGGGAAATCCGCTCACTTGTTAACTCTAGTTGTTCAACGGAGTCTACTCTAAAAATATGTGATCCATATTGTGTTTTAATGGGTTCAGACCAGTGCGCAGCAGTATCCAAACCGAGCACTGAATCGGAAAATTCTAAGGGATAACGAAGATTGTTTCCGACAAGGCCAATAGATCCTCCGTTAATGGCAGATTGACGATCATCAGAATATTTATAAACAACATCACTCCATTCTGTACCTGAGATCAACTCATTAAACGCCGAATCCACTCTCAATTGACTTACACTATCATTTCTAAAATAGATGTGAGAAACATAAAAGCCTGCGGTTCTAGGTTTTTGATCTTCGACATGGATCAGATGATAACCAAATTGGCTTTTGATGGGTCCTGAGATCTCACCAGGTTGGAGTGAATAAACTGCATTCTCAAATTCGTAGACCGTAGCACCCACCGAAAACCATGGAATTCGACCACCCATTGGGTTATTACGAATTCGTGATGAGTATTTTATGTTTAAAGAGTCCATAGATGATCCAGACAAAAACTCTTCTCTGGCTTTTAGCAAGGTCTGGTAGGCCTGAAGGGTATCAGAAGGAGTAGCATTATTATCTAACCTAACTAATACATGAGAGACCAGATACTCGGTCTTACTTCTCTCTAAGAATTCGGATAACAATTGTTCTTTAAGTGATTTTTCAATCCAATAAGCAGGTGCAGCTTTTTGATCAAAATCATTTATTTCTTGAATAAAAGTTTCTTCATTGTGAAGACCGCTTGCATATGCTTCCAAGATTTTTGCTTTGTATAGAGAATAAGCCTCTAAAAAATCTCGAATATCATCGCTTTGGTAATCCGATTGTGGATTATTACGTTCATAAAAGTGAATAACCTCATTCAGACGAATTGATTCTTTACCAACTTTTGCGACAATCGGATTTTTACTGCGAATAAGTGATTGAGAGAATGTATTTGAAAATTGTGCAGTGACAAGAAAAACTATAATGCTTAAAAATAATCGTTTCATGGAATCACGAAAAATATCAGATTAGAATGAGTAAAGAACCCCTGCTATAGTTGCGGTCATTAAATTCGCCATTGATCCAGCTAAAACGGCAAGCAGCCCAAGCTTAGCGATGTCAGGTTTACGACTCAAAGCCAGACCTCCAATTCCACCGATTTGGATAGCAATAGACGAAAAGTTCGCAAAACCACATAACGCAAAAGTACCCATGACTATTGTTTTAGGAGAAATAACCCCGGCTGAAATCAAGTCGGAAAGTTGTAAATAGGCAACAAATTCATTCAATACAATCTTTGTTCCAAGCAAGGATCCAAAAGAGACTAATTCACCTGTAGGTACTCCAACTATAAAGGCAATAGGAGCCAATATATAGCCTAATACCGTTTCTATTCGAAGAGATTCAGATGGGAAAAAGGTGCTTAATCCAGTAATTTGACCAAACCACTCTAACATGTAGTTTCCCATGGCTAACAAACCGATAAAGGCCAAAAGCATTCCCCCTACATTTCCTGCAAGCCTCAGACCGGTACCTGCTCCAGTGGCAGCCGCATCTATTCCATTTGCATCTACTCTTGGCACTTCAGCATTAACTCGCCCAAGAGTCTCAGGAGTTTCAGTTTCTGGTATCAACATCTTAGCTAAGATAAGAGCAGCAGGAGCGGCCATCAGGCTTGCTCCCAGAAGTTGTTCAGCAAACAGTAAGCGACCTGTGTCTAGATCAACCCCGTGAGAAAGAGAGTAAGCATTCCCCAGCATTTGTACATATGCTGCCATTACACCTCCGGCAATTGTGGCCATACCACCTGTCATCACAGCCATCAGTTCTGATCTCGTCATTCGCTCCAAAAACGGTTTTACAACGAGAGGAGCCTCTGTTTGACCAACGAAGATATTAGAGATTACGGAAAGGGATTCTGCTCCAGATGTACCAAGTAACCGCTGGAAAAGCCTGGCTATCACTCCGACGATGGTTTGGAGAACGTTGTAATGGTATAAAACGGCAGTTAAGGATGCAAAGAAGATAATAGTAGGAAGCACCTGGAATGCAAAAAAAGGACCCAAACTGCCATCTGTTCCAGGACTCAGAGCCAGATCTCCAAAAATGAAACGAGCCCCTTCAGTGGTAAAGTTCAAAACAATTACAAAAAAGGATGAAACCCAGCTAAAAAAAGCTTTTGGCCAACCCAAAGGACTCCAAAATTGCGCTAAAGATTCTCCTCTTAAGATGAAGACGGCTAGTAAAATTTGTAATCCGATTCCGTAAAGTGTCAAGCGCCAAGAAATAGCTTTCCTGTTACTACTCAACAACCATGCGATAAATAGAATGACTAATATTCCGATTAATCCACGAAAAAGATCCATAATCAGGATGATTTTGGTTTCGGTTGAAAGCAGTGTCTGGCTCTCGGTTCGTATACTTCCGATTCACCAATTACAATCCGCTCCGTACTTTCAGTTACACGTTGAGAAAAATTGGCCATCAGACCACTCTGTGAACAGATTGCATGGAGTTTGGTGATGTACTCGGCGATAGCTAGTAATTGTGGTACGGGTTCGAAAGGTTTTCCCTCATAATCCATATCCAAGCCTGCTAAGATAACTCTCTTGCCAGAATTGGCTAGGTCATTCACCACATCCACTAGATCCAGATCAAAAAATTGAGCTTCATCAATACAGACGACCTCTTTATCTCGGGCTAGAAGTGGAATTTGACTGGCTTTCGAAACCGCATGACTTTCCATGCGATTTTTATCATGAGAAACAACTGCCTCTTCACTGTAACGATTGTCCTGAACAGGTTTGACCAGAATCAACTTTTGACCCGCGATTAAGGCCCTTCTGGCTCTGCGCAGGAGTTCTTCAGTTTTACCACTGAACATTCCACCGCAAATAACTTCAATACTACCCACGTGTCTGGGTAGAAACCAGGGTTCCTGATTCATAAAGGAGGATTACAGACCATAAAAGCATGGTGTCCGAAAAAAAACTGGACGATCCAATAAAAGAAAACCGGCTTTCTAAAGCCGGTTTATTTGATAAAAAACTAGAAAAAAAGGGACCAGATTTAGTCGACTGCAACCACTTCGACTGCATGGAATCCTTTATCTCCTTGTTCAAGCGTAAATTCAACTTTTTGGCCTTCTGTAAGCTTACGAAAACCTTCAGATTGAATTTCACTGAAGTGAACGAATATATCGTCACCAGCCTCACGGGTAATAAATCCGTATCCTTTTCCATTATGGAACCATTTTACAGTTCCCACTTCACGATTACTCATAAAACTTTAACCTTGTTCCCAATTTAGATGTAGATAAACAATATGAATAGTCAGAACACTACGTTAATACCACTCTGAAGATTCATTGTCGATTAAAATAGAATCTAAATTTGTATTCTGCAATCTTTGTACCGATAGATTTAAAAAACAAGGAGATGCAGCTGTCTGGTTCAAGGTAATTGGAGTAATAGACCGATAAATATGGATCGAGGCATTGAAGGAGAGTAAAAGCGGCCACTGGCCGCATTTACGGATAATGCTTCACTGAAAACTTGATTTGTAATATTGGAGATAGTTATAAAAGGCTCGATTTTTGGCATGCTAATCTTTGTTTCATGTCCAGAAATAGGATAAGTGAATTCGTCTGTCGATTCGCTTTTTGAATATCTCTGTTCAAATCCCTTCCCTTTAAAGAAAAGGAACTTTATATCCGTTCGATAATAGCTATCTCGTGATTGAGTGTTCTCATTGTTTGCGAATGTCTGGCTTCTATATTGCGCAGTTAATTCCGTTATCAACCACTTAACGGTAAGTTTTGAGCGTAAATGGACTTGAAATGGAGCTATTCCTGGAATATTGGCTTTGTTAAACTCGCCACTTGTAAATCTGGAGTTAGTCAAACTAACAGAAATTCCTTGCTCAAAAATGAAATCTTCATTTGACATATTCAGGTAGTCGATCCAAAGTTCCATTCCTGAAAGCTTTGCGCTTCCATTATTAGCGAAAAAATACTCTCCGTCACTATTAAGTTGATAGGGTAATAGGATATCTGAAACGAAGTGATGATAAAACGTGATATCATAATTTAGTTTGTTAGCAACTCCTCGAATTCCAGTCTCGATTGCAAATGTTTGCTCAGGCTTCAATTGGGTGTTAATTCCAGTTCCACCCAATGGAAGATTAGATAACTCTGAAAGAGTTGGGTTATCGAATGCAGATTGAAAATTAGTGTAGAGGTTAAACCATGGGAATTGATAATCAAATGAAATAGCTGGTAAGATTGTGAAATAAGGCTTTTTAGTGATGTATGAATTCTTTTGGATCGGAGGTAATATTTCTTGTTCATGTAATAAATTCTCAACCTGTATTTGGCTATAATCACCTCTAATACCCGCTTCAAAAGAAATTATTTGAGTGGTTTTACTCACTTTCTTGAACCCGCTGACTGACCATAACTTTTCGTCTTGATGAAGTAGAATTTTATTTTTGGGGTTGCCTACGTCATTCGTGGATTCCAATCTACTATCTCTCTGATACCCGACCTCAATTCCAACTAACCATTCAAATAATGACGGTGTCACTCTTTTGTATGTACCCGTAAATGCGCCACTGTTTCTTTCTAGATTAATGTATGCAAAGGGTAGTGGGTTATCGACGGATCGTACACCATAATTTGAGTATAATGAAAACTCATTCCGACCATCTATCCATAGTAAAGTTTCCGCTAATAGGAGATCATGAGTTGTTTTCCCTGCATTTCTACTGACGAATAAATCTCTTGCTGAAAATGGATCATTGTTAAATGTATTCAAATCCAATGTTCCAGGATTATCCGAATTTAGAAGACCAGCATATCTTATTTTGTGTTTTCGTATCCATTTTTCAGAGAATAATTGAATCTGTTGTACTGTCATCTGAATTTTTTGACTGGATGCGTACTCTCGATATCCGTCTGTGGATTCTGTTGAAAGCATGTATTTCAGCTTACCCTTAGTTATGTTTTTTACCACGGATATATCTGTTCGCTTGGATCTATGATCCCCAGCAAATGAATGGATCTGGATACCCTCGTTTTCGGCAGGATCAAAAGTATTTACATGAATCACACCACCGCTTCCATTACCCCACATTAAAGCAGCAGGACCTCTATAAACTTGAATGCTTTGTGAGAAAAACGTATTAAAACC
>JAURMN010000164.1 GCA_030830725.1 Balneolales bacterium
ATTCTAGAAATGGGGGCCCGTTACGAAGGAAATATCGAAGAGTTATGTGATCTGGCTCGTCCCGATCTCTCGATTGTGACCACCGTTGGTCCGGCACACTTGGAAACCTTTGGTACGATCGACACCATCGCTCATGAAAAAGCGGCCCTGGTCAGGCGCGTTGCTCCAAACGGAATTGTGATTTTGAATGGAGATCAGCCACTCACGGCGCAGATGGAGGGTTTGCGCGAAGATGTGACCTTTATTTTAGCCACGCTCGACAGCCAAAAAGCGCGGAATAGTAAGCGACCGATGGTTGCCGCGGAAAACGTGCGATATACTCGAAAAGGATGTGAATTTGATTTACTATTATGCAATTTGGACGGAATTGGTGAAGGTTCAGTGGCACGAACAAGCTCCATGACCTCATCATCAAAATCGACCACCGCCAACTGCATATCCGTTCCCGTCGAACTCCGCCTTCTCGGTGAACATAACGTCATGAATTTCCTGCTCGCTGCCGGAACTGCGGCCGCTGTAGGGCTTCGCGGAGAAACAATCGCCATTGCCGCACAGCGCATCCAGCCCGTTGAGCATCGTCTGGAACTCAAAGAACGAAACGGGCGAATCATCCTGGATGATGCCTTCAACTCGAACCCCGTTGGGGCAAAAAATGCAGTTAGTGTTCTTATGGCTGTAGAAGGAGGAAAGAAAATCCTCATTACCCCGGGTATGATCGAACTCGGAGAACTACAAGAGGAATTAAATCGTGAATTCGGTCGTCAAATTGCGAAAGCCGCTCCTGACCAGGTGCTTTTGGTGGGCCCGCGCCAAACGAAACCTATCTTGGAAGGGATCCTGGAAACGAACCCAGCACAACCCGTCCTGCAGGTGAAAAGCTTATTTGAAGCAAATCATTGGGTGGATTCCAATACATACGCCGGTGACGTTATTCTCTACGAAAACGATCTGCCGGACAGTTATAACGAATGATCTGCGACGATGAATATTGACCTCTACGTGCTTCTCTATCTCGTTTTTTATCTGTTTTTCGCCTTTGGCTGGCCAAGTTATCGGACTTGGAAACAAACAGGACTCAATCCAGTTGTATTTGGAACATCAGATAGCGCACACGATTACATTGGGAAGATGATGAAGATTGTCGTGCTTTTACTCATCGCTTCGAGCCTTTCTTACACATTTGGATTTGCAGAATGGTTTTCGCCCTTTCTCTATCTTGATTTGGAAATTTTAGACATTTCAGGGCTTTTTCTAATCCATTTTTCATTACTCTGGATTACGATCGCACAACATCAAATGGGGAAAAATTGGAGAATAGGAATTGATCAGAAACACAAAACAGATCTTGAAACGGGAGGGTTATTTCAATTCAGCAGGAATCCAATATTTCTTGGGATGATCTTGAGTGTTACTGGGCTTTTTTTCATTCAACCTAATGCGGTTACTTTTTTTGTGTGGCTTACATCGATTATTCTGATCCAGATTCAAATTCGTCTAGAAGAAGAATATCTGACAGGAATTCACGGCAAGACATATCTGGCTTATAAAGCGCGGGTAAGAAGATTTATATAGCAACACTTCAGTCTTACTTTTTCTAATAACCCCCACCTTGCCTCCATTTCACCCCGTCTGAACAGCCACGGCGGGCTGTACCTTAGAGGCCCGAATCGCCGGGTATAAACTGGCCAACAAGCAAAGAGACAACGTTCCAAGCAGCACCAACACCACATCTCCTCCCTGCACCGCCACCGGATAGGCATCGATCAGAAAAGCCGATGAGAGTTTCAGGAGGCCGAATGTATCCTGTAGATAGGTAAACAGGAGACCCAATCCCCCGCCGAAGACCCCACCAATCAACCCAATCACCGCTCCATGCCACAGAAAGAGGGTTCGAATCTGTTCCGGCGTAAGTCCCAGCGTCATCAATACTCCAATATCCCGGCGTTTTTGCAGCACAATCATGGTGAGCGATCCCACTATGTTAAGCACTGCTACCAGAATTATTATCATCAAAACCGCATAAGAAGACCATTTTTCAAGCCTCATCACATCATAAAGAGGACGATTCAAATCGTACCAGGTCTGAACGTTCCATTCCTCTCCGAATGACATAAGAAATTCCTGTTTAATCCCTTCTGCTTGGTCGGGATTGGAAAGAATTACCTGATAGGCGTTAATCTCGTCTCCAAGAGCAAATAAACGCTGAGCAGCCTCCATCTCTACAATCGCCATTTCTTCACCCGTAATACTTCGGTCGGGCAGGATTCCCCTGAGTTCAAATGCGCGAATCCCTGGAGACGAAAACGAAGTTAGTGTTCTTCGCATCCCTTCAGCCGTAATCAATCCGATGCGATCCCCTGTATTCAACCCAAAACGGTTTACGGTATTGATCGTCATAAGTACCCCGGGACGTCGATTTCGAACCGAAATATCTTCCTCTCCAGACAATAGAGGATAAAGGCTACTTTCGGAGCCCGATTTAGCCACTAGTTCCTCAGTTCCTTTAAGACCGATGACCTCATTATCCCCCTCTTGATGAATCAGGAGTGCACGTCCTTCCGCCACCCCGTAAACAGAAACCACTCGCGGATCCTTTTCCAGCCAAACCAGAACCTCCGGAACGGGATCAAAGGAAGGGGAGGCAATTCGCTCAATCCGAAGCTCGGGATCTTCGGACAACAACATCGATTGCACAACATTAAAAAACCCGTTAAATACGGACAGCACAATAATGAGCAGAGCCGTTCCTGCCATCACTCCGGCCACAGAAAGCCAGTTCAACACCGAAATAAGTGTGATACGACTTCCCTGAGTCAAAATTCTCCAGGAGATATGAGGGATTATATTCATCGTGATTTGCTTTATATTTCTGAAAATACACTTTCCGCTGAACCTTGTACATCTTGATGAAGAAGAGAGCCACAAGAAAACCTGACGAACGTTCTACGCACGGGCTCTCCAGAGAAGTGCTCAATGCCATTTCTGTGGGGTATTTATCAGATCCTTTTGCCGTTTTGGGGCAGCATCCCACTGGAAAAAAAGGGTTCAGAATTTGCACCTTTCAACCGCACGCCTCATCGGTAAGGGTGCTGCCTAAAGGCGGAAAAAAGACCTCGGCAGAAAAAATTCATGACAGTGGCATCTGGGCGATAACCTTTCCGACGC
The DNA here is from genome assembly GCA_030830725.1 of Balneolales bacterium. Classification (GTDB taxonomy): domain Bacteria; phylum Bacteroidota; class Rhodothermia; order Balneolales; family Balneolaceae; genus JAURMN01. The sequence continues at coordinate 3,166 of JAURMN010000164.1, forward strand.
GCACCCAGCCCTTCGAGTACCTTCTTGAGATCACTCCTTTTGAGGGAGAGCCCTATAAAACGGCCGATGCCTATCAGTTTGAGCCTCAACTATCCGACTTTGATCTTCAACTGTGGGGCGAGGGTACCCATTTGCATGCCTGGCGCTTCATGGGGGCACATACTCGATCGGTGAACGGGATTGACGGTACGCATTTTGTGGTTTCCGCACCCAGTGCTAACCGTGTCAGCGTAATTGGTTCTTTTAACGACTGGGATGGACGACGCCATCCGATGCGGAAGTATCATGAACAAGGATTGTGGGAGATTTTTATACCCCTGGTCGGTCATGGGGATGTGTATAAATTTGAAATCCTGACCGCAGAGGGCGGACCGTCGTTAAAAAAAGCAGATCCTTTTGGCGTTTTTGCAGAGTTTCGCCCCGGAACGGCCTCCATTATTCATAACTCAGCTTATCAATGGGCCGATAAGGATTGGTTGAAATCGCGGAAAGAGACGAATCATCATGAATCCCCGATTTCTATTTATGAAGTTCATCTCGGTTCCTGGCGACGTGATCCTTCTGAACCAGATCGCTTCCTTTCCTACCGCGAATTAATTCAGGAACTCGTTCCTTATGTAAGTGAAATGGGCTATACCCATGTGGAATTCATGCCGGTAGCCGAGCATCCTTATGATCCATCCTGGGGGTATCAGATTACGGGATATTTTGCCCCGACCAGTCGATTCGGGACTCCGGATGATTTTCGGGCTCTGGTCGACGCCTTTCACAGACAGGGTATCGGAGTCATTCTGGACTGGGTTCCAGCACACTTCACAAAGGATGATCATGGCCTTAGACGCTTTGACGGGACGGCACTTTACGAACATGAAGATCCACGAAAAGGCGAGCACAAAGACTGGGGAACTCTGATTTTCAACTATGGTCGCACCGAGGTGCAAAACTTTCTCCTGTCAAATGCGATTTACTGGATAGAGGAATTTCACATAGACGGACTTCGCGTTGACGCTGTCGCCTCCATGCTTTATCTCGATTATTCCAGAGAGGAGGGGGAGTGGATCCCCAATCATCACGGAGGCCGCGAAAATCTGGACGCGATCCATTTTCTTCAACGATTTAATACCGTGGTCCATCAATACCACCCGGGGGTTCTTACCTTTGCTGAAGAATCCACCTCATGGCAGGGCGTATCCAGGCCGGTTCACCATGGTGGCCTCGGATTTGATTTTAAGTGGAATATGGGATGGATGAATGACACGCTTCAGTACATCGAAAAGGATCCGATTTATCGAAAATATCATCAAAATGAGTTGACCTTTTCGATGATATACGCCTTCACCGAAAATTTTATGCTGCCGCTGTCCCATGATGAAGTTGTGCACATGAAACAGTCCATGGTGGGTAAAATGCCAGGGGATGACTGGCAAAAATTTGCCAACCTCCGATTGCTTTATACCTACATGATGGCCCATCCAGGAAAAAAACTTCTTTTTATGGGGGGTGAAATTGCCCAGTGGTCCGAATGGACGCAAAAACACTCGCTCGACTGGCACCTGCTACAGTGGGAGCCTCACAAGGGTGTTCAAAATCTTGTTCATGATCTGAATCACCTCTATGCTCAGAATCCCGCCCTTCATCAACAGGATCATAGCTGGGAAGGGTTTCAATGGATTGATATGAGTGATGCCGATAACAGTCTGATCTCCTTTATTCGGCGTGGTCGTTCGCCTGAAGCGTATATGATTTGTATCTTTAATTTTACACCAACTGTTCATCATGAGTACCGGTTTGGTGTTCCTGAGGCGAGGGAGTATGAAGTGATCCTAAACAGTGACTCCTCCTTCTATAGTGGGAGTAATGTAGGGGTCCAACGGGTTCATGCTTCACAGGAGAGCTGGCATCATCAACCAGCACACATCTCCATCACCGTGCCTCCTCTTACCGGACTCATTTTAAAACCATGTTAATCCCATTATTCCTATGCGATTTCCTCGCTCTGCCGGCGTTTTGGTCCACCCGACTTCATTTCCTTCTCCCTTTGGGCTCGGAGATTTAGGTCCTTCTGCAAAGGTTTTCCTCGATTTTCTTTATGATACCCAGCATACGATCTGGCAAGTACTCCCTCTTGGTCCGACAGGGTATGGGTATTCACCCTATGCCAGTTATTCGGCCTTTGCCGGAAACCCCTATCTGATCAGCCCTGAGATTTTACAGCAAAAGGGTCTTCTTACCCAAAAGGAGCTTTCTGCCCACTCACTCTCGTCGACCATGGAAGCCGATTATGAGCGCGGTTTCAAGGTTCGGGATGATCTTTATAAGATTGCTGAGCAGCGTTTTTTTGAAAAAACCGATGCCAAGACTAAAAAATTGTGGGAGGCCTTTTTAAAAGATAATCGCAGTTGGTTGAACGATTTTGTGCTCTTTATGGCCTGCGGAAAAGCTCACGGATTCATCCCCTGGAATCAGTGGGAATCTGGGCTGGCAAAACGCTCGGTGGACTCACTGGAAAAAGTCAAAAAACAGTACGAAACGGAGATTCGATATCAGACCTGGTTGCAGTTTGAATTTTTTCAACAATGGTCATCCCTCAAGGCATATGCCAATTCATTGGGTATTCGGGTTATCGGGGATATTCCCATTTTTGTGGATCATAATAGCGCCGATGTATGGGCCAATCCCTCCTATTTCGAGGTGGATAAAGCCGGGAATCGGGTGAAAGTCGCCGGGGTTCCACCAGATTATTTTAGTGAGACCGGTCAATTGTGGGGAAATCCGCTTTATAGATGGAAAGTACTGGAAAAGGCCAACTATGATTGGTGGGTGGAGCGTTTTCGGCAAATGTTTACCCTGTTCGATGCCATTCGAGTGGATCATTTTCGTGGATTTGATGCCTATTGGGAAGTCCCTGCAAGCGAAAAAACGGCCGAAAATGGAAAATGGGTAAAGGGTCCGGGATCCAAACTATTCAAGACCATCCTAAAAGAACTCGGCGAACTTCCCATCCTCGCCGAAGATCTTGGCTTTGTAACCGCTTCGGTGGAGGCGCTCCGAGACGAATTTGCATTTCCTGGGATGAAAATTCTGCAATTTGCCTTTGATTCAGACGCAACGAACGCCTTTTTGCCACACAATTTTCCACAAAACTCCGTTGTCTATACCGGTACACATGATAATGATACCAGTATCGGGTGGTATACAACTGCTCCGGAAGTGGAAAAACACCGTGTTCGCGTCTATACCCGTTCCGACGGAAGTGAAATACAATGGGAACTGATTCGCTTAGGAATGCTGTCCGTTGCAGACCAGGCCATTATCCCACTCCAGGATTATATGAATTTGGGCGGGGAACATCGGATGAATTTTCCGGGTACAATTGGAGGCAACTGGATCTGGCGATACACACCGGAGATGCTTTCTTCTGTAAATCGTGATCGGATCCGTCAGCTGATTGAGTTAGGTAATCGAAGAAGTGAAGGGTGACATGATCTGGATCAAGAGTCAGGGTTTCAATAAGGCCTCATTTTTCGTATTTTGTCTTCTTAGGCCTTTAAAAATCTCTGGTTTATGAAACCTGTTCTCTCTAATCTGCCTGCCAGAAGCTCAAAACCTCGGGACAATGGACTCACCATGGTTCTGGACAAAGGATTTAGTGTTCGCCAGGCGGAAGATCTCTGCGAATCCTCCGGTGAATTCACCGATATTGTCAAGCTCGGATGGGGCACCAGTCTAGTCACGAATAAACTTCAGGAAAAGCTGGATGTCTACAAACAGTACGGAATTCCAGTCTATTTTGGTGGCACACTTTTCGAAGTCTTTATGCTTCGGGATCAGCTTGATACCTACGTAGATCTCCTCAAATCCTATGACATCACCACGATTGAGGTCTCCAACGGAACTATTTGGCTATCCGATCGGAAAAAAACGGAAATTATTCGCGAATTAAGCAAAGAATTTACAGTGCTATCCGAGGTGGGAAGCAAAAATCCCAATGATATCATTCCTCCCTACAAGTGGGTGAAAATGATTGAGACCGAACTAGAAGCGGGTGCATCCAAAGTAATTTGCGAAGCCCGGGAAAGTGGTACAGTTGGGGTGTTCAGACCCAATGGTGAGGTTCGTTCGGGACTGATTGACGAAATAACAGATCAAATATCCCAAACTCATCTCATTTTTGAAGCACCCCAAAAAGAGCAGCAAGTATGGTTTATCCGAAAATTCGGTCCCAATGTTAACTTGGGTAATATCGCACCGTCAGATGTGATTTCTGTAGAAACCATCCGCTTGGGACTGCGAAGCGATACGCTCTTTGACTTTTATAACGTTGGACAATCAGACTTTTCAGTGATGACCCATTCTGAGGAAACGGGCTCCAAACCTGAAGATTCTGCTCATGCCAATGGTTCCGTGAAATCATCCAAAGACAAAAAATGAAAATACTATACGCAGCCGCTGAGATTTCCCCGTTTGCAAGGATGAGCCACACGGCTGATTTGCTTCGTTTTTTGCCCGCATCTCTTCAAGACAAAGGGTTTGAAATTCGCATTCTACTGCCCAAATATGGGTCTATCAACGATCGCAGAAATCGCCTACATGAGGTAATCCGTCTTGCCGGTATCGAGGTCAAGGTGGGTGAGCAGACCGAAAGCATGAAAATTAAGGTAGCCAGTATTCCGAATGGAAAATTGCAGGTCTATTTTCTGGATAATGATACTTACTACAAGAGGAAAGGCCTTTTTACCGACCCTAAAGATGAGTCAGCATTCCCGGATAATGATGAACGGATCGTCCTCTACAATAAAGGTATTCTCGAAACAGTTATTCGACTTGGCTGGAAGCCCGACATCATTCACTGTCACGACTGGCCTGCCGGTCTTGTGCCTCTTCTTGTAAAGACGGTGTACAAAGACAATCCTTTGTTTGAAAACACAAAAATCATCTATAACCTTCATCACCCTGAAAATCACGGGATATTTGAGAATGACAACATTCTCAACCTGATCGGCCTGTCCGACAGTTTTGATCGCTCAACCGTATTGCGAGACGGAAAAATGGATTTACTTTACGCCGGTCTCAAATTCAGCGATTATGTGGTAACAGGAAATTATCTGAAGAATGAGTTTGATCCGTATTTCAAAGAACTTTCGATTCAACCAACCAAAATCCAGGGCGCGCCTGAAGATGTATCCAACAAATTTGCCGACTACTACCGAGCCATCACCGGTGAAAACGCCTAAAACTGGATTCTCCGCATCCTCTTTACTCCTGATTTTACTTTCCGGCTGGTTTATCGTTACCGGTTGTGAAAATCCAGGAGTTGTGGGCAGTACATTTATTGACGAGAACGGGAATCTGGTAACCGGAAATTTCCCTTTAGATGAATTTAGTCTCTTGTCTGACCCCAGTTATTCGGGCGATTTAAGCTATGTCCCGGTGGGGCAGTATCTGGATCCGCTTTTTGGAGAAATTACCGCTATCGGTTTAATTCGTCCACAGCTGGATAGTATTACGTTGAATGCCGTGAGTGAGAGCGATACGATGCGAGTACGCTTTTCGTTCGCTCCGGATTCGTATGGAGATACCGCCTCGGTGGCCTTTTTCGAGGTGTACGAAATTGCAGAGACCTGGAGAGGAAAAGAACTTCGTTATGGTGATCAGGTTGGCTATAATGTGATGAGCAAAGTCGGCGAGTTTCAATTGGGCTCTGAACTCACTGCTGAAATAGAGGTGTCAACCGAGTGGCGTGAAAAGTATCTCAATCTTTTGTACGGTGGGCGTGCAGATGCGGATTCCGTCTATAAATATGAAATGCCGGGATTTGCGATTGTTCCGATTGCTTCAAAGAGTCAAAAAATCCGATATTTAATCCCGGATGACAATAATGTTGGAGCTGGGGAAGAATCCTCTACCCGTCTGGTGGTTACCGATACTACCGGTAGCTCCCTATTCGTGCCGATGGAAGAGTGGGGCGCCGCCGTTACTCGCGACGGAGAGTTCACGCCCGAAGAGGGGATGGTTATCCTTCACAATACCCTTGAATACTACGTAAAACTCGATTTTTCTTTTACAGAAGAACGCCTCTTGACCAAGAATTTGGCTCGCGTTGAGCTTGTTTTGCATGAAAATCAGTCTCTCTTGGCGGGATCTCTTCCGGAGGGGCATGTTCGTCCCGATGCATTGACTGCAAGTTTATTCCTGATTGATAAAGGCGATCCCTCTGAAATCATTTTCTCAACCGGTCCCTTGTTTGCGGCGGTGAAAGGAAGTGACAATACCTATCGGTTCAACCTGACGAGCTATGCGAATGCCTTCCTTTTTGATACGTTGAGCACAACCGATTACTATCTGGCTCTTGAATCCAATACCGGATTCTTATACTCCACAATTCTTTACGATTTGTCAGCACAACCTGCGCTGCAGCCTAAAATCGTCGTAACCGCTGTCGAATAAAGGATCTAGAATTCATGATGTCTGCTAGAAATTTTATCTCTACTATTTTCTTCTCGCTCCGCCTGTCTCGCGGACAAACTGCGTGTGCCCTCCTATCGCGAGTAGTTCTGATTCTCGGAATTGGGGGGTTGACGCACGTTGAGATCGTCAATGCGCAAAGTAATGACTACGCCGCCCGAAGCGGATCCATTTACTCCACCATTGGGTTTGGCCTTCCTGCGGATGCCTCTTCTGCTCACGCCTGGGGAATGGGGTTGAGTGGGGTCTCTTTCTACGCTCCAGGATCACCCGGTCTCACCAATCCGGCTCAGGCGGGACTCACAACGTTCACCCTTGGAAATCTTGGGCTCGGTTTTCAAAACTTTAGAGCAAAAGATGAATTTGGAAAAGCCTCTAATTCGCTTTTTTCCATTGAACAATTCCAATTTGTAGCACCTCTCAAGAAAAACCAGCTCGGTCTTACACTATCCATGAACCCTGTTACTCGGGTGAATTATCGCATTTTTAGAGAGGGTGAATTTTTCCCGGCATCGGATACTGTTGGATTTGGCGTTGATGACAGTGGGATCGGTGGCGTTAATAAACTCGAGGCCGGCCTTGGATACCGCATTACCAAAGGGTTAAGTATTGGGTACTCCGCTTCTGTATGGATCGCTTCCATTCAACGTGAAACTGCCATTTTCTTTTCTTCGATAAACTATCTCCCCGTTTCCTATTCGGAATCAGTAAAAGGCCTGGGAATGGGGCACAAATTCGGGGTTCAGTGGAGTCGTCCCAATACCTTTGCTCGAGAGAACCGTCTCATGGCCGGCGCTACGTTTCAGCCTGCGGTAACCATCGATGCCGACAGAGATAAAAGTGGGTATAAAAATGTCGGTGGCATTGCTCAATTAATCGATTTTGAGCCGGAATCGTCCTACAAAAAGGGAGAGCTGACCATCCCTTCCGAATTCAATATTGGGTTGACCTATACTGTAAAAGAATATCTTTTTGTTTCCTCCGAAGTGCTCCTGCAAAACTGGAGTGAAGCGCGCTACACGTTCGACCCCGCTCAGCAAAATGCGTTTTCAGATCGAATCAAGTGGGGAGGCGGTATTCAGTATCTTCCATTCCGAAGAGTCAGTAAATCTGGTTTTTTCCACAATCTCAAGTACAGTGCCGGCGTTTCGCATGATGAAGGCTCATTTCTGCTGAATGACAATCGTATTCGGACCACCATGTTACATGCGGGAATTGGGTTATTGAATCGTCGCTCAACCTCGTCCATAGACCTTTCATTCCGATTCGGATCCAGAGGTTTAACGGATAATTCACTGGTGCGGGAAACCCTGTGGGGGTTTGGGGTTTCACTTAATTTGGCTGAATTAATGTTCATCCAACCAAAATTTCAGTAAATTAAATGCTTTAATCCTTTTCACATTGCTCGTGAAGTCAAGTTGAAGGCTTCATAACCCATTAATTATTAAAGATTTCTGTTATAATTACCCATCCATGCGTAGATGCTCTTTCTCGCGCTCAGGATGGACAATCCTGTATTTGATCATGAAAAGACTTGCTTTACTTCTTTTGTTTATCCTACCCTTGGGTGGCTTTTTTCCACTTTTAGCACAAGACGAAGCGGTGGATCTCAGTAAACCACCCTATGAAATGGGACATACGGAAGCCTATGCGCTTTTCTATGAGAATTATCGTAACAAACAATACGATCTTGCCAATCAATTTGGGGAGTGGATGCTTTATGCCCTTCCACGGGAGATCGATAAAATCCCGCAATTCTCCTTAGAAAAGCAGTTTGAGCGTTTTGTGGAGGTTTACTCCGGTTTGGCTAAGGATGAAACGGATCCAACAGTACGAATGGGGTACTACAACAAAGTTCAGGGCCTGTTTCGCAAGATAAACGAAGTCTTTACGCCCGATGAAATCGATGCATTTCAGTGGAAAATCACGAAGGGTACATTTTTTCAGCAAAATTACGCCTCCATTCCAGGTGCGCTTGATTCCACCTACGCTGCGTATCAGGAGGCCTTCGATCTCGATTATCAGCGTTTGGCTCAAATCAGTGATGGTTATTATGTGCGTCTGTTAATTGATAATTACGCGGCAAGACGGATGAAGGAGAAGGCCTTCGCCATTATTGACAAGGTGGAGCCTATTGCGTCTCCCGGGTTAATGGCTGTGATTGATGGGGCCCGTAACAAATTATTTGACTCTCCAGAGGAGCGTATCGGATTCCTTCAGGGTAAGGTCCAGGATAATCCAGAGGATCAGGCTTTAATCAAAGAATTGGCAGAATTGCAAAACGAGGTCGGTTCTCGTGCGGAAGCGATTGCGCTATATACTCGCCTCTATGAGTTGAATCCAAGTTTTGATAATATCTTTGTACTGGCTGAGATTGAGGCTTCCGACGCCAAGTACCGTCGTTCGAATGAGTTATTTACCGAGGCGCTTGATAAAGCTCCATCTGATGTGAAGAAGAAAGAAGTCGCCCTGGACATCTCAAAAAACTATCAAAGTTTGGAAGAATTGGTTAATGCGCGTCGATTTGCACGCCAGGCTTCACAGATTGATCCAAAATGGGATCAACCGTTTTTGGAAATAGCCCGAATCTATGCGGCGGCTGTTTCGTCCTGTACACAGGGACGCTCTGTTGACCGAGAAGATCGTACCGTGTATTGGTTGGTGTTAGACTATTTAGATAAAGCAAAATCCGTAAACCCCTCACTATCTGCTGCATTTACAAGAAGTTATGCACAGTATGAAGCGGCTATGCCTTCTACAGAAGATAAATTCTTCAATAGCTGGACAGTTGGTGAATCGTTTAAAATCGATTCCGGGGTAAACGAGTGCTACAGCTGGATCAACGAATCCACGACAATTCGTTAATTCATAAAACTCTGTCAAACTTTTTCTGAAAAGAGTCTTCATTCCGAATTAGGCGACAGATTGGTGATGGCAGGGTCTGTCGGGGCTCTGCGTGTCCCCCGTCGTTAACGTTCGGATCCTTTTTTGATCATTTTCTTTTGGAATTCCTTCGGGTTTTTCCCGAAGGAATCCGCTGATCATGAAAGCCGGACCGTAGTCTGGTATGACTACACACAAGGTTATGTTCACTAAACAATAGATATGCCAAAAAACAGACGAAATAAACCCCGGCCGGGTCAACATAAATCAAGAGGAAAAGGCGGGGGTGGAAAACACATGAAGAAAGGGAATAAAGGCGCATTTGTGCCGAAATTCCAACCAGGACCGGATGTGGTTGTGGGTGGGCCCTATGCGGGCGTACTGGAAGTCAATCCAAAAGGGTATGGATTTATCCGAAAATTAGATTTCGAATTCAGCTACAATCCAAAAGATCCATTTTTGAAGCCTGAAGAAGTGCGTCATCACGACCTGCGATCTGGGTTGATTCTGGAGGGGGAGTTTGAAGAAGACAAATTCGGGAATCGCCACGTCTATTCTATTGAGCGTATTAACCAGATCCCCGCAG
>JAURMN010000165.1 GCA_030830725.1 Balneolales bacterium
CCTCTCAAACTCTATTTCAAAACCGGAAAAGCCAAAGTCTTGATCGGACTGGCCAGAGGGAAAAAACAATACGATAAACGGGAGACGATCCGCGCCAAAGATGAGCAGCGCGAAATGGATCGGAAGTTGAAAAATGTCCGATAATATAGGCTCAGAACCTAAAAAAGAGAGGGCAACCGATTAGGGTCGCCCTCGTGTAAATCAATGGGGGATTCTGTAAGCCGAATTCTGTCTTCCTTCAGGCCGAAACCTTGGGAAGGGTAACCATCTATCTTGGCTGTCTGTCACCAGACAGCTCCAGCGTTCTACCCGATCATTATGTGACGGACAACACATGATCTGCTTGAACTTGCACCGCGTGAGGTTTACCATGCCCCGCCTGTCGCCAGCCGGGCGGTGGGCTCTTACCCCACCTTTTCACCTTTTCCTCTTCAGATCAAGACCTGTGGAGGTAGTTTCCCTTTCTGTGGCACTTTCTGTCACCTTTCGATGCCTTCCTGTTAGGAAGCACGCTGTCCGTTGGTGTTCGGACTTTCCTCACCTCTGCCCATCATCACGTGAAGACGAATCAACCGTGCGACTCCCGCAGAGATGCGGTTACCCGAATCCCCGTTTAAAAATACGTAAAATATTGAGGTTTAGTATAGCCCCTATCAGAGCTTGACTTCCTTAGCTGCTTGCTCAAAAAAGGAAGCATCAACAACGATTCTGCCCGTATTCTCGTCTACCACCACCTTGTTCCGGCGAGACACCTCAACCTGTGATTGAGGGGGAAGGGACATTCCCAAAGCCGCCCCGTCTCTCATGGCCACCACTGCAATTCCGTTGGCTAACCCCTGACGAAGACGATTATAATTGCGGAGATATCGCTCATCCACTGCTTTTTCGAGTTCTTTACGCTTTTCCAGCAGTTGTTTTTCTTCCTGCTGCGTATCCTCAATCACTTTCTCCAAGTTCTGTTGTTTGTCTTCATATTTCTTGGTAATCACCTCAAGAGCTTCTCTCTGTTTTTCCAGTTCATCCGCGGCTTCTACTTCTCTTACCGCGATCTCTTCCAGGCGGGCTCTGCTATCTTTATCAATTTGTTTTTGAGCTTCAATTTCTTTGGTAAGCGCATCATACTCCCGATTATTTCTCACACTTAGTTGCTGATCCTCGTATCTGGACACTTTCTCGCCAGAGGTCTGGATCTGGAGGGTCAAATTTGCTTTTTCAGCGGCCAGTGATTGAACTTCTTCTTCGAGCTTGTTCACCCGTGCTTTGGAGCGACTGATTTCGGTTTCGATATCGAGAATTTCTTCCGGTAAATCACCCCGTAATTGTATAATTTCGTCAATTCGACTGTCAATGAATTGAAGGTTGGTGAGTTGCTGTAAAATTTGTTCGGTTGAGGATCTTTGGTCTGACATTCGGATTTCGGATTGAGATTGGGTATTAATTTTTGAGCAAAAGGGTTGTTAAAGGGGTGAAGCCGATCCCCGGCCGGGAAGAAAGATTCGGACGGGATTGGTATGTATGGTGGTCACGTAGACCGACAACGTTTCAAAGGCTTGTGTCAATTCTTGTTGAATCGTTTCAACAACGGGAACTTCACTTTCATAGTGGCCAATATCCGCCAAGACCATTCCAGGCTGGTCGTGAAAATAGTCGTGATATTTTAGGTCTGCCGTTACAAAGGCGTCCGCACCAGCTTGTCTGGCTTTTCGAATTAAAAACGACCCGGATCCCCCACAAACAGCTACTTTACGAATCATCTCGGCATCCCCGCTATATCGAATGGCTTTTACATCCAGGGCGTTACAGATAATATTAAGAAAGTCTTCCTTAGAGAGCCCCCGATCCGGATATTCTCCAATCACTCCCATCCCGAAGTTACCCGATGGGTTTTCAAGCGCCACTTCCTGAAGGGTTCCGTCGGCTAATATCTCTTCTTTTCGCAGAGCTGCCATCAAGGCGGGAACCTGATGTTTGTCCAAAAGGGCTTCGTATGACTTAAGTCCTTTTTCCTCACTGTCTACCTCCCAATAATGCGCATCCTCTCCTGAATAATAATTGAGCAGTTTCAGGATTTCATCGCTGTCGGGGTGAGGGGTTGTTACCCGGATTTTCCGACGTATGGCAAACTGCTGATCCAAAAATTGCAGATTGTCTAATCCGATTGCATTCGCCAGAGCAAACGAAACTCCATCTAGGGCGGCATCAAGATTGGTGTGGACGGCTATTAACGAGATATCCGAACGGATTAACTCATAGAGAATTTTTCCCTGAACGGTGTCTTGAATAACTGCAGTCAGTTTTGGGAAAATGAGAGGGTGGTGCGCAATAATAAGATTACAAGAACGAGACTGTGCTTCTTTCACCACATCTGCCGTTACATCCAGGCAAACCAATACACCCGTCACAGGTTGCGCAGCGCTTCCGGTTAACAGTCCCACATTGTCATAGTCCATCATCACGCCAGGGGGTGCCCACTGATTGAGAAATCTTAGGATATCTCTGACGTGGATCGCACTCATGCTGCCGGATGCTCCTTTTTTGGACTTCGTTCCGGCCTTTTAGAAGGGAAGGGCGTTGAAAAGTGCCTGATGTTCGTTAAGTTCGGACTGCGTTGGTTCAAAACGGATAAGAGCTGTTTCTAAAAGAGTATTAAAGGTACCAATTTTCACGGACCCGTGAAAGAATACGTCGAAATAAATCCATTATGAGTGAAGAGACCGGATCGCGAATTCCCGAATGGCTGGGCTTTGTAAAAGAGGATATTACAACGTGTTGCACAGAGTGTAGCCGCAGTTCGGAAGAGGTGCTCCTGATCGCGGTCAGTAAATTTCGACCCGTTGCTGCCATTGAGACGGCCATCGAGGCAGGACAGCTTCATTTTGGTGAAAATCGGATGCAAGATCTGAAATCCAAAATGGAAGCCATCACTGATCCTGAAGTGGTTTGGCATTTGATTGGGAATGTACAGACCAACAAGCTGCGTCAAATCTGCCACCGTGTAAATTGGATCCATTCTGTTGATAAAGTCAAATATCTGGAAGAGATTGAAAAACGGGCCAGTGACTCAGGGCATCACATTCACGTATTGATCCAAGTGAATATCTCCGCCGAATCACAAAAGGGTGGTGTCAATCCAGAGAACCTCGTCGATTTTTTAGAAGAAGCTTCTGAAACGAATTGGAAACATCTCCGTATAAGAGGATTGATGGGAATGGCAGAGCCTACCCCCGATCAGGATCGTATTCGATCACAATTTCGACTTTTGCGAGAATTACGAGATCGCTTTCAAGACGTTTATCGTAGCAGAACAAAGGGTGTAATCGATTTGAAGGAACTCTCCATGGGTATGTCTTCAGACATGAAGATTGCGATCGAAGAGGGGGCCACGATGGTGCGGGTAGGCACCGCCATTTTCGGATGATCCTCTCCGCGGATCCTCCTCTTTATGCCTTCAGGAAAACCCGCTGATTCGCCATTTTTCTTTCGGTGCAGTCGCGGTATCTTTCACCATAAATTCAATTTTTATGTTCGATCCGGATCTACTTATCATTTTTATCTTCGCCACCATCATTGTGGTGGTGTCTCTGATTTCGTGGTTAATCTCAGAAAAAATGAGGCAAACCACATCCAAACATTCCATCATTCATGATCAGGGATTTATGCTGGCTCTGCGTGAATACAAGGAGAAAACCGAGCAACGCATTTCTGCTTTGGAAGCGGAGGTTGCGGAACTAAAAAAGTCTAACGATGAGCCTAACCCCTCTTGATATTCAAAAAAAGACGTTCAATCGTGGAATCCGGGGATATGACCCCACCGAAGTGGAAGCTTTTTTGACGATGCTTTCCAAGGAATGGGAACAGCTTCTGCATCAACAAGAGGAATTAGAGAGGCGGATTCAGGACTTATCCGATACGATAAAAAAGAGCCAGAGGAGTGTTTCACTTCCCAAAACCTTGTCTGATCACGCATTGGTTCGCAAACAAACACATGAACTGTTTGAAATGCGGAAAGAGATGATCCTGGAACTCGAGTCTGTTCTGGATCATATGCAGGTAACCGTTCGAACCTTTGCAGACCATCAAGGGGTTTTTTCGGAGTTCCCGGAGGTTGAAATGGAATTCGAATCGGCAGAAGGAGTTGAGGTTGAACCGTTGATAGAATCTGTCACGGCGCCGGAATTCGAATCTGAATTTGCACCGGATTCCGAGCCCGTGTTCATGCAGGAAACGGAACCCGTGTTGAGACAAGATTCCGAATCAAAACCTGCACAAAAGGGGCATAATCCAATCCAAAAACCCCGCTATTCGGCCATCGACGACATCCTTGATTCGCTTGATCTGTAATTTTAGGGCGATCTTTTCATTATCTCTGGAAATCTATCCGTATCTTACCCAGCTTATTACGTTGTTTTCTGGCTTCAGAATCCACGGAATCAGTCCCAATGGGCATTTAACGAATCCATACCTCTATGACACAGGTATTTGACACAGTACAGGAATTCAGGAAAAAGCGCGACGAAGCAGTTGCTACGATCCGACAAAAAACATCCATGATTCCGGATGCACTGCTGATTTTGGGAACAGGATTAGGGCAATTGGCCACCGAAATTGAGGCTGAAATTGAAATTCCCTATCAAGAAATCCCCCATTTCCCTCTCTCTACCGTTGAATCTCACGCGGGAAAGCTCATTTTTGGAAAGCTGGGAGGTAAAAACATAGTCGCCATGCAGGGTCGGTTTCACTACTACGAAGGGTACACCATGCAACAAATCGTCTTCCCGGTGAGGGTTGCTAAGGCGTTGGGTGCTCCTTTGTTACTGGTTAGTAATGCCTGCGGAGGACTCAATCCCGACTATAAACCGTCCGACCTGATGCTGATTCATGATCACATCAACCTTCTGGGAGACAATCCCTTAATTGGCCCGAATGATGATCACCTCGGCCCCCGTTTTCCGGACATGAGTGAACCCTACACGCGATCCCTTCTGGATCTTGCTCAAAAAACAGCAGACAGCCTTGGAATCCATGTTCATCAAGGAGTCTACACCGCTCTAAGCGGTCCTATGCTCGAAACTCGTTCAGAATACCGTTATCTCCGGTTATTGGGCGCTGATGTGGTTGGAATGAGCACCATTCCGGAAGTCATTGCGGGCGTCCATATGAATATGAAAGTGTTGGGGATCTCCGTTATTACCGATGAATGTATTCCCGAAACGCTCAAACCGGTACAATTAGAAGATGTGATTGCGGCCGCTAAAAAAGCAGAGCCCAATCTTACCCGCTTGGTGATCGGAACACTGGCAGCAATGGAATAAAAAGAGCGTTGAAAAAAAGAGAAAATTTGCGTTCTATTATCAATAACCTTTAACCCTCGATTTGCGCAATGCCAATGAGGCCGGATGGATTTCAGGAAGAGCCCCTCTGGGATGAATACCAGTGGGAGTTCCACCTTAATGAGATAGAAAAAAAGAGTGAACAACTGAGGAAGTTTATCACCTCAGACCCGTTCTCTAACAGGCCACGATGGGTGAGTTTGATAGAGGAGAACCGCGACAAATCGGATGCGGTTGATGCCTACATTGAAGAAGAGCTTTTACTTGACGAGGCTTATTATCCCGATGAAGAAGATTGGGACGAAGAGGAGGACTCGGAAGAGGAGGATGACTTTTTTCTTCGAGGAAGCGAGTCGTTTGATCAGGATCTCTCCTTTGCTGAAGAAGACGAGGAGGAAGACGATTTTGAAAGTGGAGAAGAGTGGAAGTCCTTGAGTGAAGAGTACGCCATGAGTAACTCAGGCTCACTCGAAAATCTCAGTATTTACATGCGCACCCGTCAGCTGACCATTGATCTTCTTCACTGGGCAGACGCCCAAGAACGCATATCCCTTCCCGATACCGTCCATGATCTGCTCGAGGCCAGTTTACGGATTGGCGCGAAGTTGGCCGGGGGGTATTCATTCGGATTCGATCCAGATTTGATTGGAGGCAATATCGTCTACACGAAAAAAGCCTTGAACTCTGCCAATCACGCTCTGATCCGCCTTCAGGAGTTGAAAAAAAGTGGCTTAATGAGCCCTTCAGTGTACATCACATTTTATTCAGAGCTTTTTGAAATCCGCAATGACATTGGCGTTTACGTCCAGTTGCTTCGGGAGAAATTTCGGTTCGGGGTAGAATAATCGCTATATTTTAAGAGTACGAACAGGCCTTCTTCGATGAGTCGGTTTGTTGTTTTTTGCGCCCGTAGCTCAGCTGGATAGAGCGTTGGCCTCCGGAGCCAAAGGTCGTGAGTTCGAATCTCGCCGGGCGTACATTGTGGATAGATCGATTTGGAATGGTACTGTTGCCGTTCAATTATGCAGGGGAAATACAGTTCATGTATAGAGTTCAATTATCCAATTTCGAGGGGCCACTCGACCTCCTTCTCTTTTTTATTAAAAGAGATGAGTTGAACATCTATGACATCCCCATTTCCTATATCACAGATCAGTTTTTAGACACCATCCGTGCCATGGAAGAACTAGATCTGGATGTGGCCAGTGAGTTTATTTACATGGCCAGTATGTTGATGTCCATCAAGGCCAAAATGATGCTGCCTCGAGAGGAATCCCTGGAGAATCTTCCGGACGAAGAAGACCCTCGATTTGAGTTGGTACAGCGCCTTCTCGAATATAAGCGGTACAAAGAGATGGCGGAGAAAATGGGGGATATGCAGGAAGAAGCTCAGCTTAAAACTCCCCGTGGAACAACGGATCCCGATCAGGTCAAACGACCTGAGTCCGGTGAGGCGCTTCGTGATGTTACGCTATTCGATTTAATCGCCGCCTACAAAAACGTCCTTTACGGAGTGGAAAGGCGCAGAATCACGCATACGGTCGAAACCTATACGATTACGGTTGAACAGCAAGCTGAATATCTGCTTTCACGACTCCAAAGAGAGGGTAAACGCTCGTTTCGGGACTTATGTAATTCCTTTAAAACACGCATCGAGGTTGTCACAGCCTTTCTGGCAGCCCTTGAAATGATCAAGGAACAACAAATTCAACTTCTCCTTGATGATGACCCTCTTGACTTCTGGCTAGATCTAAAGCCTCTGGATGAACTCTATGGAATCCAATCGCTTTCTCCAGCCAACTAACCCCATCACACCTGAACGAAAACCACCATGACGCCATCCACGATTCTCCTTACGAAACGATTTTCGATCCTCGTTTCCACGCTCTTTATCCTTTCTTTTTCGGGTTGCTCCATTCTGAGTAAAACCTCCGTTCCCGCTACTCAAGAGCTCAATACCCAACTTTATGCTTTTCAAGAGGTGATTACCCCGGAGTTACTCAAAGACCACCTCATGATTTTCGCCTCAGACGAGTTTATGGGTCGTGAAACGGCCACGGAACACGAGCGAATGGCCGCGAATTATCTGATCAATCAATATCAAAAGCTGAATCTCCCTGGTGGAGGGGCCAATAACAGCTATCTACAAGCCTTTTCCCTGGATGCGACTGTTACGGATAGTCTTGTATTTACATTAACCTCGGCAACCGGGGTTACAACGGTGAGTCGGATTTCTCAGGGTAATGCTCCAAATGCAGAGTTTCAGATGCTATTTGGCGGATCAGATAATCTAAATGGGGAAATCGTATTTCTGGGTTTTGGGGTCGCCGATGAAGCGTCAGGAATCGACCAGGTAGTCGGCGCAGAGATCGAAGGAAAATGGGTAATGGTATTCCGTGATATTCCTTACACCTATAACGGCATGGATTTAGTAAGTTCTTCGATCACAAATAATGTGCGTATAGGAGCCCTTCTTCAGGCGGGGGCGACAGGGGTCATCTATATTTCCGAATCAGATCCTCTCGAGTTTGCTTCGGATGTCGAGGCAGGATCTGTAATTTTGAGTAAGCCGTCCAATTTGCGTCTAAGCTATCGTGAGAGTGCCGGTTTTAGAGGGTTTGGACGAGTTGTCGCGGAAGCACGTGCGGATGTTGCTGCCGAGCTGATCGGAGTTGCCGTTGAGGACCTGGCCGGGTATAAACAATCCCTTGTCGAATCGATGGCTCAAACCGCATCCGGCACGGCCACTGCCTTGGAGAATGGTCCAGTAACCAGCGCTGCGTTTGAGCCCATCGCCTCTGGTTATTCCCTTTCTTTCCAACCCCACAGAAGAGAGGTAAAACTCGAATCCAATAACGTAATGGCATTTTTGGAAGGGTCGGATCCTGTATTAAAAGAGGAAGTCGTAATTCTGACCTCCCACTATGATCACATCGGGATTACGTTGCCGGATGAATCAGGCGATATGATTAATAACGGTGCTGACGATGACGGAAGCGGGACTATTAGCCTTCTGGGTGTTGCCACCGCTTTCAGTAAAGCTGCCGAAAATGGGGTAAGACCCAAGCGCTCTGTTCTCTTCCTGAATGTATCCGGTGAAGAAAAGGGGCTACTTGGCTCGCGCTATTATTCTGATCACCCGGTCTATCCGATTGAAAATACCGTAGCGAATCTTAATTCCGACATGGTGGGTCGTTCCGATGATGCTCACCTCTCCGAAGGTGTTACAGAGTATGTCTATCTGATTGGTGGACCCATTATCTCCTCCGGTTTGGACAGCCTTGTTACGGTAGCCAACCAAAAATCAGGCAATGTTCTATTCGATTACAAATACAACGATCTAAATGACCCAAATCAATTTTATCGCAGAAGCGATCACTGGAACTTCGGTCGCCTTGGAATCCCCTTTAGCTTCTTCTTCACCGGAGTTCATGAAGATTACCATCGCCCGTCAGATCATCCCGAAAAAATTGATTACAACAAGCTCAGTAAAATTTCACAGGTGATTTTTGGATCTGCTATTGAGTTGGCTAATGTGGATCAGCGCCCTGTAGTGGATAATCAGGAGTTTATTGAGAAAACCCAGGCACAGCCCAGATAACTGAATAAGGGGTTTTATCCATCAAGGTGAGACCCCTTTTGGATTTTGTTTGTAAACTCTCCGAATGACAGACCATTAATTCGTTAAGATTTCAGGTAGGCAGAACGGCCAACTTAACTTCCTTTGAGAATCGCTTCAGCAAACAACTCCGCATCGAAGGGTCGAAGATCATCGATGCCCTCACCAATCCCGATGTATCGAACGGGAATCTTAAGCTCATTCGAAATCGCCATAACAATCCCTCCTTTGGCGGTTCCGTCCAACTTAGTAAGGATAAGTCCGGTAATATCGACAGCCTCACGGAACGCTTTCGCCTGCTGAATCGCATTTTGTCCTGTTGACCCATCGAGGACAAGCCAAACTTCCTGTGGCGCTTCGGGTATCACCTTCCCGATTACGCGTTTAATTTTCGTAAGCTCATCCATTAACGCCGATTTGTTATGCAGACGACCGGCAGTGTCGATAAGCACGACTTCTGCTCCTCTGGCTTTTGCCGAATTGACCGTATCAAATGCCACTGCAGCAGGATCGGCATCTTGGCCTTGTTGAACTAGAGAGACATCGGCTCGTTCACTCCAGATTTTGAGCTGATTCACTGCACCTGCTCTAAACGTGTCTGCTGCGCCAAGAAGAACGTGTTTTCCTCGTGATTTAAATTGGTGAGCAAGCTTTCCGATAGAGGTCGTTTTTCCAACTCCATTTACGCCTACAATCAAAATCACAAACGGGTCTGTTCCTTTATACTGATTAATAAGATGCTCATTTTCTTCTGTGGAGACATTGTTGGACTCTTTCATCAATGACAAGACTTCTTCTCGAAGAATCTTCTCCAATTCAACCTCATTGAGGAATTTATCTCTGGCCACACGTGCTTCCAGTCGATCAATAATTTGGAGCGTTGTCTTTACCCCGACATCGGAACGAATCAGAATTTCCTCAAGCTCGTCCAGAAATTCGCCATCCACAGTGGTTTTGCCTGCAAATGCCTTTCCAATTTTGGTAAATAAAGAGCCCCCTGTGGGTGAAGGGTCCGGTTTGGCAGAGGCGGAGACGGGCGGGGGTGGGGGTGAAACTGGAGTTGAGAGTGGTGTAGGTTCTGGTTCGAGTATTGATTCGGGTTCCTGCACTGGGTCAAGAGTGGGTTCTTGCTCAGGTTCCATTTCCTGGGAAGCTTCAGGCAGCACCTCAATCTCGGACACCTCCTCAACGTCTAACGCAACCTCCTGCGTCGCCTCAATCTCCGGGAATTCTTCAGGAAATAGTGCCACCTCGGGTTCTGGAGCTACCTCCGGTTTCGGCGCTACTTCCGGAACTACCGGTTCATCAACCACAGGTTGCTGAACAACCTCCGGTTTTTTTCGCTTAAAAATGTCAAAAATCCCCATGAAAATGGACTATCAAATTAGGTTTAGGTCAGTCAAAGTCAGCGCCTTTCAAAATGGAATACGTTCGTTTAGCATAATCCCCAAAGGAATAAATCAGTGAAAGGGTAGTAAGGATCAGCAGAGCATTATGAACATCCGTTTCGGAAGGAAAAAAGAAGAGAGAGATCCAGTATACAGCAAGAATATTTACTGATATCTTTCCAGACATCATGGCCATGGCCACTTTTCCGGTTCGTTTTCGAATCATAGCAGAACCGGTAATAATGAGCAGATCACGAAAAATAGCCATCAAAAGAAACCAAACTGGAATCTGTCCCAGCCAGAACGTGTAAAGAAAAAGCACCAGAGCCAGAAGTTTGTCTGCAACAGGATCCAAGATTTTTCCCAACTCGCTCACATGATTGGTTTTACGAGCCAGGAATCCATCCAAAAAATCACTAAAAATTGCATACCCAATCAGGATTATCACCCACAGAGTCGGAACTCCCCCATTCGCCTCTGTGAGCCAGATCACTGGAAAAGCAATAAAAAGACGGGTTGCGGAAACTGCATTCGAAAGCGTGAACAGTTCCCGTGTAACCGTTATTTTACCCGCCTGGGCTGCTTGTGTATCTCCACTCATGTTGTTTAGATAATTTCGATTTCAATATATGAAAAAAGCACGTTGGGATGTTGATCGGGAAGACATTACCCTAAAGGAAGACATCGCATTAAAAGAAGAAACACTCTCATCGGATGTGATTTATCAAGGGGTCTTACTGGATGTCAGGTCAGACAAAGCCCGACTTCCCGACGGATCGATTTCTGCACGGGAGTGGATTAAACACCCAGGTGCTTGTGCTGTAATTCCGGTTTTTGAAGACGGAACTATTCAGATGATCCGTCAATTTCGTTACCCTTTGGGTAGATTATTCCTGGAGGTTCCAGCTGGAAAAATTGATCCAGGAGAAGCGGTTGAAACGACGGCAAAACGCGAACTTCTTGAGGAGACAGGACTAGAATCGGAGCATCTCGTGCATTGTGGAAAGTTTTATCCCTGTATCGGATATTCGGATGAGATTATTCATGTGTTCGTGGCGTGGGGTCTTTCTGTGATGGAATCTGGTTTGGACGAAGATGAATTCGTGATACCCGTCCGTTTGCCTTTTAGAGATGCCGTTCTGGCGGCACGCGAAGGAAAGCTTGGGGACTCAAAAACCATCTGCTCACTAACACTCGCCGCTGAATGGTGGAAACATAATGCGCCTTTTCAGATACCCCTAGACTGATCAAGTGTCATATTTCTGAAGAAAATCGCGGGCTCTCATCTTTTCTAGTTCTACACCGGATTCGGGCTCGATGACCACGACCTCAAAAAGACTTACAATCGCCTGCGCCTTGATGCATGCAATGGCTTCTTCGATGGTGGTACAGGTTTCGGATTCACTAACCAGATCATTCAATCCCTGAATGACATAGCGAAGGGCTCTTGCGCGCCTCGGATCTTTTCGGTTCGAAGAACTTTTTTTGGCAGAATTTCCCGTGGAACCCCCTTTTTGAAAGCGATGGGTGGAATGTGCTCCGTACTGCTCTCTATAAAATTCAATTGGTGTGCTTGCATCGGGTTGGACTTCCGATATGAGTCCCCCCTCAAAAAATTCTTTTAGGGACTCCTCTGTAATAAACCAACTCACGCCCAGTTTTCGGCCGTTGAGTTTTCCGTCTCTGAAGTAATTACGGAGTGTGAGTTTACTCAACCCCAGTTTTTCGTGCAGATCATCTACCGAGTAAAGAGTAAGGGATCCAATTTTTTTCGGCATAAGGGACTTATTTGTCAAATTAAACGGAACTCATATGT
Organism: Balneolales bacterium; assembly: GCA_030830725.1. Taxonomy (GTDB): domain Bacteria; phylum Bacteroidota; class Rhodothermia; order Balneolales; family Balneolaceae; genus JAURMN01. The sequence continues at coordinate 12,154 of JAURMN010000165.1, forward strand.
TATTTTTACTAATATTAAGATGTTAGTTTAATTATCACAACCTATTATTACTTATCTAATACTAACTGCTTACGAAATAAATTTTGCCAGGTCTGAAAACCCTCTTAAATTTCTTGTAATTCATTGCTAAAAAAGTAGCACCCTCACTTCTATACTGACCTCTTCCCAGAGGTTTTTTTGTTTCACGGCAGACCATTCTTCTCCTCTGCCAGAGGGCTCAACACCTCATTAGATACTAGATTTATAAAGCGAAATTCACCAGCCTCGCCAACAAGATCGGATACGCCTAAAGTCTCTTATTTGATGCGCAAAAAGAGATAGTGCTCATTCAGAGCTTTGTCCACTTCCATTACCGATTTTTCAATCGCGTCTTTGATAAGTTCGCGTCTCATCTGTTCTGGGTCCATCGTGTCATAGGCTGAAGGCGAAGCTCCATAACCAGACGTTTGTGTTTGTTTCTTTTTCGTAGCAGTCACATCAAACGATTGTTTGAAAAGTGTCCCTTGATAATCTGCGTTAACCAGAAGTTTAACCGTAACCTCTGTAGGCTCTGATGTTCCCGTTTGCAGCCTCCGATCTCCCGGATTACTTACATTCTCATACACTCGATTTACGGTCTCATTAATTTCAACACGTAGTAGTGCCACCTCTATTTTGATCTGCCGTTGAGAATCCTTGTGAAAGGAAGTCTTGAAATAAGAATCCCATACCTCTGAAAAAACACCATTTGAAACTACTGTGTAGGTCCCAAGTGAAGACTCTTCTTGCGCTAATGGAACTAAGATTGCGTTTACGGCTACATCCTTTCGCACAAAGTTAGACGAACTCGCACACGCACTGAAAAGAATCGCGATTAGTAGAAGAGAAAGGAGTTGAACTTTTTTCATCTTGGTCAATTTTAGTTTACTTCCCAAGTACCTTGAATGTACGAACCATCACAAAATTTCAATACCTACCCGTAATGACAGGCATTTAGTCCATCTTTCAGGGATTTCCGTTACCCTTTCGCTGTTTGCAATGTCCCTTTGTCGGCAGCGAATTCCGCAGATCTGCTTTTCACCCATTGAACAAGCTGATCCATTTGGATATAGATCACCGGGATGAGCAGCAGGGTGACTAATGTGGACGCGGTAAGCCCGCCAATTACGACTCGTGCCAATGCCGCCTGGATTTCACCACCGGCACCAAGCCCGAAGGAGAGAGGCAGCAGACCTAAAACAGTAGTCAGCGTGGTCATCAGAATCGGACGAAGGCGAAGTTTCCCTGCAGAAATCACAGCGTCATAGACACCCATGTTTTGCTCGCGTCGAAGCAAATTAATGTAATCCACAAGAACGATTGCATTATTCACCACAATCCCGATTAGCATAACCAAGCCCATGATACTCTGCATATTGAGAGTGGTACTGGTGAGAAGCATCACCGGCACAACTCCGATAATCGCCACAGGTACAGAGAACATCACAATCAGCGGATCTAGAAAACGCTCAAACTGGGCCGCCATTACCATATAGATCAGGAATAAGGCCATAATAATCGTCAGCGTGAAATCGGCTGCGGCTTTTTGCTGTTCCTCAAACTCCCCGCCATATACGATGGAGAATCCAGCAGGCAAGGACAGCGTGCTCAGCTCTTCTTGAATCATTTCCACCGCTTCACCCAGCGGAACACCGCCAACAAGGTTGGCTGTGATGTAGGTCACACGTTGGCCATTAATTCGGTTAATGGAGGTCGGTCCGCGACCCGACTCTTGTTGCGTTACCGCTGAAACCGGAATCGAGATTCCCTGAGGAGTCCGAACAGCAATATTATCCAGATCCAGAGAGGTTAAACGGTCTTCCGCACGCAACCGAACCGTAATGTCAAACTCCTCTCCACCCTCACGATATACACCGGCACGCGCACCACCCACATTCGTCTGAATGGCTTGTGCAACCTGGCGAGTGGACAGACCCAAACTGGCAATCTTCTCGCGATCAAAGATTATACTTTGTTCTGGGCGTCCCTCCTGCTGATCGGAACGAACCCCCGTTACCGCAGAAAGAGTCCTAATTCGATTGACAATATCGTCGGAAAGTTTTTGGGCTACTTCCAGGTCATACCCGCGAAGCTGAATTTGGAGAGCTTCATCGCCACCGGACCCAAAGATTCGGCGTAGAATCCATAGCCCGGTTTGAGCCGAAACCCGTAAATCTACCCCCGGAATCGTACCCTGCAGTTTCCGGCGTAGCTCATCCGCAAGAGCATACGTACTGATTGTACGATCCTCTTTCATAGTTAATTCTACTTCTGCTCCATTCCATCCGATTTCAGTAGACAGAAATTCCACCTGGTCCATCGGAACGATCTGCTTTACTTTTTCTTCGAGTTCGAACAAAAAGGTCTGCGCAATGGCAATATTCATCCCATCGCCAAGGTCTATACTGATATTGATTTCGTCCGCCTCCGTTTGAGGAGCCAGCTCTACTGAAATCGTGTTGAAAGCGACGAACGAAAGGATTACCAGACCAACCGTAGAGGCTAGTATTGTGCCACGGCGCTGAAGAGCGACTTTCAGTAGAGCCGAATATTTTTCTTCAATCACCACCAACCATCTTGATTTCTGGCGAAGAGGCGTCTCTTCTGACTCGTCTTTTGACACCTCAATCGAAAGAAAACGAGAAGACAACATCGGCACCAGTGTCAATGCGACCAACAGGGAACAGATCAGAGCAAAGACTACGACAAGTGCAAGTTGCTGAAACATCGTTCCGGTAATCGTAGTCATAAAGACAACCGGAAGGAAAATCACGCAGGTGGTGAGTGTAGAGGCTATAATGGCTCCATTCACCTGCTTCGTCCCGGTTATGGCCGCCTCTTTCAGACTCATTCCTTTACCCCTGAGTCGCACAATGTTTTCCAATACCACAATCGAATTGTCTACTATCAGACCTACTCCAAGTGCAAGACCCCCGAAACTCATCTGATTTAACGTCAGTCCATTGAAATAAAGGAGGGCAAATGTGGCAATAATCGAAATTGGAATCGCCAGGGCAATAATCCA
>JAURMN010000166.1 GCA_030830725.1 Balneolales bacterium
ATGAAAACAGAAAAACGGACATCAATGCTGCCATCATGGGTTGGCGTGCACCCAGTCCTGCATAATTTTCTACCTCTGTGAAATCAAGACCTTTATTACGCTCGAAATAGGCAATAACACCAAAGGCCCCCACATTCATCAAACTATAAGCAAACAAATAGTAAAGCATTGCAGAGATCCCCTGATCACTACCGGAAGCCAATCCCACCAGAAGATATCCGGCATGCGCAATGCTGGAATATGCCAACATTCGTTTGACATTATTCTGAGTCAAGGCCACAAGATTACCGACTATCATGGTCAGGATTGCAATAATCTGTAAGACTTCCTGGCTACGAGCAATCTCATTTTCTCCACCAAAAATACGCATCACAACAATGATCATTGAAATGAAAGCAGCTGTTTTTGAAGCCGTAGACATGTAGCCGGTCAGTGTGGTTGGAGTCCCCTGATAGACATCCGGAGTCCACATATGAAACGGTACTGCTGAAATCTTAAAAAAGAACCCCGTTAAAAGTAATGCTCCACCTGCCAGGTACAGCAGTGAAGGCTCTGCCATTGTGGCAATAACATCGAGGTACATTGATCCGGTGGCTCCATAAAGTAATGCAATTCCATATAAGAGAAACCCGGTAGAAAATGCACCTAAAAGGAAATATTTAAGAGCAGCTTCGGCTCCTTTTTTTTCATTTTTGAAGAAGCCTGCCATCACATACAAACAGATTGACATGGTTTCTAATCCCACAAATAGAACAACAAGGTGGTTTGCGGTTGCCAGAGAAATCATCCCGGTTGTAGCAAATAAAATCATGGCATACAGCTCGGATGTAAGTAACCCCGACTGTTTCAAATAGTCGTCAGTCATCATTACCGAGAAAAATGAAGCAAACAAGATCACAGCGGTTCCAAAAGAAGCGATACCCCCAAAGAGAACCATCCCACCAAATGAAGTAACCAACGGTTCAAACAGGGATGGAACTGCAGAGCCAAAGGCTGATGCAAGAACCAGCAGAGTGACCAGAAATGATGTCCGTTCTGAGGCCTTAAAGGCAGCCATCATCATGACCAGCAATCCACCGACTGCAGTGATAATTCCAGGAATAAATGTCAACAGATCAGCAGGCGTATCCATACCTATTCTATTCTTTAGTTAACCCCGAGATGGCATTTGCCAGCTCTATATCTTTTTGGGTAATCTTGTTTCCAGCATCATGAGTAGAAAGTTGAAGTTCCACTCGATTATAAACATTGTGGATCACCGGGTGGTGGTGATACTTTTCTGCCAAAAAGGCCACAGCAGTCAAAAAACGGAAGGCTTCAATAAAATCACCAAACACAAATTGGGAAAGAAGTGAGTCCCCTTTCCTGCTCCAAAGTGGTAGGCTTTCCAGCGCGTTCGCAATTTGAACATCCGTTAAAGGCATCATTTGGAGAGATCTTCTTGAAGTACCAACATTGCTTTTTCTTGAGAAGCTTCCAATGCAGACTGAACCCATTTCTCAGAGTACTGGGTAAAATCGGCAGAGCGGATTCCTATCCAAATCATAAAGATGACTAATGGAACCAAGAGGCCGATTTCTCTCCAATTTAAGTCTGTAAGTGCTTTGTTTTCATCCTTATCCAAGGGACCAAACATGACGCGCTGAAGCATCCATAGCATATAGACAGCGGCAAGAATCACTCCGGTTGCTGCGAGAATCGCGTATACAGGCTTTGCATAAAGTTCGGACTGAAAAGAACCAATCAAGATGAGAAACTCACCAATAAACCCATTCAAGCCAGGCAGCCCTATCGAAGCGAGAGTAGCGATCATAAACATCACGGCGAACACAGGGACTACTTTGGCTATCCCACCAAAATCCTTGATCTGACGAGAGTGACGACGATCATAGATCATTCCCACAATCAAGAACAATGCGCCAGTAGAAAGACCGTGATTAATCATTTGAATAATCGCTCCCTGAATTGCAATCGTATTCATCGCAAAAATTCCCAGAACTACGAATCCAAGATGGCTTACCGATGAGTATGCGACCAATTTTTTTACATCTTTCTGCACCATTGCGACCAGAGCTCCGTAAATAACACCTATCACTGCTAAAATGGCCATCCAGGGCGCAAACTCCATAAAAGCATTCGGGAATACAGTAAGGTTCACTCTTACCAGACCGTAGGTTCCCATTTTTAACATGATGGCAGCCAACAGTACGGACCCAGCCGTTGGGGCCTCGGTGTGAGCGTATGGAAGCCAGGTATGAAACGGGAATAAGGGCACTTTGATACAAAATGCAAAAGCAAATGCGAGGAATAACCAAAACTGAGTGGTCAGCCCTGGGATATAGGCTTCACCAGAAATGAATCTCCAATCGGAAGTAAATTCATAGATCCCTGTCGCAATTCCAGCATCATACCCTAGGTAGAGCAGACCAACTAACATTAGCAAAGACCCAACCAGTGTGTAGATAAAAAACTTTAGCGTGGCTTTGATACGATCAGACCCTCCCCAGATTCCAATAAGGAAATACATAGGGATAAGCGATAGCTCGAAAAAGATGTAGAATAACACCAAATCCAAGGATGCGAATACTCCAAGCGAAGCCGTCAGTAATAGCATCAACATGGAATAATAACCGGTAGTCTGTTTCTTGACAGATGTCCAACTGGATAAGACCACAATCGGTCCAAAAAGGGTAGTTAGCATGAAAAGTAAAATGCTAAGCCCATCAAGCCCAATCAGATATTTGATATCCATTGATTCCAAAATGCGAGGGCCTTCGGTAAGGAATTGCGGAAGATTGGAGTTGGCGATGTCAAAGGAGAACAAAAGCGGAAGAGACAGAATAAATGTCGCACTTGTTGTCAGAAGAGCTGTCCACTTCACAGCAAGTTCGTTCCGAACTAATACCATAACGGCTAACCCGAAAAGAGGGAAAAAAATCGTGAGATTTAGTAAAAGTGTTGGATCCAGCATGAAGATATCGGATAGCTTTAATACAGTTTTAGAAAATCATGAGGGCAATTACCAAAATCACCCCGATGATGAGGAAAAGTGCGTAATTAGTTGTAATTCCGGTATGAAATGCGCGAAGCACTCCTCCCGAAAAGCGGGTAAAACCACCAACAAAGTTCACGACACCGTCTACAACTTTCATATCAAAAACGGCCAAAAAGCGATCAGAGAATTTAACAATCGGATGCACTACCAATCCTTCATAAAATTCATCTAATCGATATTTTTGAACCCATGTTTCATAAAGACCTCCGAAACGTGCACGAATTTTGGCGTCCGAAGCCTCCTGATTATCTTTTCCATACATCCTCCAAGCAAGCGTTACTCCAGTAACAGCTATAAATACGGAGACACCCATTAAAATCCATTCTGCCGTATGAGAGAGTGAAATTTTCATGTCCGCAGCAATTCCATAGAGCCAAGCGTGAAGGAGGTTAATGTGTGCAGGCTCATGGGTAAAGGTTTCGACGATAAAATTTGGAATCCCAATCCACCCACCGGCGATGGAGAGAATTGCCAGAATCCACAACGGAAGTGTCATATTCCATGAACTTTCATGCAAGCCCGCTTCTGCTCCGGCTGCTTCTGGATAACGATTCGGTAGTTTGAATGACCCGTGGAAGGTGGTGAGTGTGAGACGGAACATGTAGAACGCCGTTAAAAACGCCGTGATCATTCCTACTCCCCACAATACATAGTACATAGCTCCAGCAAATTCAGTGCCTCCGGCATTAAAGGCATGCATCAAAACCTCATCTTTGGAGAAAAATCCGGCCAATGGCGGGATACCGGCGATGGCGATTGTTGCAATTAAGAAGGTTTTATATGTGGATGGCATATACGAACGAAGTCCACCCATATTGCGAATGTCCTGGGGATCAAAATGGACGTGCTTACCCTTGTGATGGAGGTGATGTTCAGCATGTTCCATAGCATGGATAACTGATCCGCTTCCAAGGAAGAGACAAGCCTTGAAGAAGGCATGTGTGATCACATGAAACATAGCAGCGGTAAAACCACCTGCTCCGAGCGCCAAAAACATGTAACCTAATTGTGAAACCGTGGAATAGGCTAAAACTCTTTTTATATCATTTTGGGTGATCGCAATTGTGGCGGCTACTATTGCCGTTAACGCTCCAATTACCGCAACTATCATCATAACTTCTGGGGAAAGCATATACAATGGGGAAAGTCTTGTAATCAAATAAATCCCCGATGTAACCATTGTTGCGGCGTGAATCAACGCAGATACAGAGGTAGGTCCCGCCATCGCATCCGGAAGCCATACAAAAAGTGGAATCTGAGCACTCTTCCCGGTAGCCCCAATAAAGAGGAGCAACCCAATCCAGAATAACTGATTTGAGTCAAATGTATTCAGTGAACCCAGAATGTCATCAAACTGCAGACTTCCGATCTGTTGGAAAATCATGAAAACGGCGATCAAGAAAGCAAAATCACCGACACGATTGTAAATAAAGGCTTTTTTTGCTGCATCCGATTTGGCCATATCACTGTACCAGAATCCGATTAACAGGTAGGAACAGACCCCAACTCCCTCCCATCCCAGAAAAAGCAACATCATATTGTCGCCCATTACCAGGTTCAACATCGCAAAGATGAAGAGGTTTAAATAGGCAAAAAACTTCCAAAATCCCTCATCATGGGACATATAACCCATAGAATAAAGATGGATAAGGGATCCAACTCCGGTTACCACTAAAATCATGGTAAGGGAAAGTTGATCAATCCGATAGGCGATATCCAAGGATAAAGACCCGGTATCCATCCAAGTAAAAAGTGTTATGATCTGAGCAGGATCCCCAGCTTGAAAATTGTTAAATAATGCAATTCCACCCAGAAAAGGGAGAAATACCATCAAGGTAGCGAGTATACCAATCCAGGTTTTTTGTTCTCTATAGGCAGGCAGAAATAGACCGAAAAGTCCATTTATCAGGAATCCGGCAAGCGGCAATCCAATGATGATTGGCGCCAGAACTTCAGCTGAAAGCATTCAACAAGGATTAAAGATTGATGATCACGAGGAAAACAACGTCTCAGATTACATATAAAACCGCGTCAAAGGTAGCCAAAAAAACATTCCGGACAAAGAAATGGAGGCTGTCTAATCCGCTGTTTCACTTTGTGTAACTACCTAAATAACAGCGTCTTTACGCGTTTTAAGTCAGATTTAAAGAATTTTTAAAGTCGATAAATATGAAAAATAGTCCGCATTTGAGTATACTTTGATTCACTCATTCACCGGTCTAACAATCGTGGGGATGGATCAGAGTTGATACCCTTAAATAAGGCAGGATTTCAGGCTATGATCACTCTAATTAATCTCGATCCTTTACTTTAATCGGTTATGAAATCGTACTCTATCTATCACTCTTTCGTACTCTTTGTAAGCCTCATGTTTTTCTGGCTCGTTATGAGTGGATATTTTGATGCTCTACACATTGGATTTGGGGTCATTAGTATAGGCACAGTGATGGTATTTTTTCATTCCATTAGGAGACATGCCTTCTTCGAAGAGGAAAAATCACCGCTAAAAAGCGTAAATCCTATTCGTTTTATCTCCTATGTGTTTTGGGTCATTTGGGAAATCTTTAAATCAGGTATTTTCGTTGCAAAAGTGATACTTAAACCCTCCATGCCCATTGAGCCGAGCATCTTGACTTTCAAAGCCGATCTACCTGGTCCTTATGCCAAAATGTTACTTGGAAATTCAATTACTCTCACCCCAGGAACACTTACGGTAGATATCGAGGATGACCTCTTTACTGTGCATGCCCTATCTCGAGAGACATATGCGGGCATTATCGATGATTCCATGCCGAAAAAGGTATTAAGTCTTTATTCGGATGAAAAGCGCCCGGTTATTTCGGATGTGAAGATTACACACACAAATCTTTAATCTGGCTTTCTATACACTGATCCGTATCCTTTAACTGATTATGCACGACTTTTTTCTCTATAGCGCTGTGGTTTTGATGATCATTATTGCGATTCCCTTACTCAGAGTACTTAAGGGGCCTAGTGTGTTTGATCGGCTTCTTGGTGCAAATGCCATTGCCACCAAAACCATTGTGTTAATCACACTAATCGGTTTTCTTTTTGAACGAGTGGATATGTTTATTGATATCACACTCGCCTATGCTGCACTTGGATTTATCTCCTCATTGGCACTCGCGAAATACATCACCGTGAAACGTGTAGAAGTGGATCAGCCATGACAGTAGATGTGATTTCTTTTTTATCTATTCTTTTCATCCTGATTGGAATCTTTTTCATGTTTGTTGGAAGTCTTGGCGTAATTCGGCTGCCTGATTTCTACTCACGAACTCACGCGGCTAGTAAAACCGATACGTTAGGAATCCTTCTGGTTGTCTTTGGGCTCATCTTATTTGAAGGTGCCACAATCAACAGTATCAAACTGGCATTCATCCTGGTCTTTATCGCCCTTGCAAACCCTATCGGTTCGCATGCTCTGGCCAGAGCTGCACTTAAATCAGGGCTTCAGCCCGTATTATTTCGCCGCGAACAATCCCTTTCTAAGGACGATCAATCCGATGCCGCAGAGCGAAGTGCAAACGATTTAATTAGAGAGAAATAAACATGTATTGGGAGTTTGAACTGATTTTATTTGTTTTTCTTCTGTTGGTAGGACTGGTAGCCCTTGAAGTAAAGGATCTGCTTGTATCGGTGGTTATGCTGTCAGCATTCAGTTTTACTATGGCCCTCATGTTTACTTCGATGGGCGCGGTGGACGTTGGATTTACGGAGGCCGTAGTTGGCGCCGGAGTAACCGGAATTCTTTTTTTAATTGCCCTCTATCAAACCACTCAAAAATCAAAAGATTGAAAACTGCCAAAGCGCTTATCCTTATTGGCTTTGCCGGGCTGATGTTTTTTGCCACCGTAGACTTACCCACTCGAGGTGATGCCGATAGCGTCATGAACCAAGAGGTTAATGATAATGGGAATCCTGTGGCTGGGAACTACTATATCCAAAGCGCCTACAAAGACGCCAAAACTCCAAATATTGTTACGGTTGTACTTGGTGACTACCGAAGTATTGATACGCTTGGAGAACAAATCGTCGTTTTTACGGCCGGGTTAATTCTGGTTTTGATTTTAAGTGGTCACCGTAAAGAGCGTAAGGTTTCAAACCGAGAGGAGAATTCATGAAAACCGGTAGTGAGAGCCCAATTATTGTACTGGGTGCAAGACTCTTAAGCCCCTTTATCATGCTCTTCGGATTGTACGTGATTTTTCACGGACATTATAGCCCCGGGGGTGGTTTTCAGGGTGGAGCCCTTTTAGCAGCCTCTGTCTTGTTAATGCGTGTAGCCAGTGGCACTCAGATCTCATCCTTAATGGTGAAAGAAAGTCTGACTACACCTTTAGGAGTTGTCGGAGTGTTGATTTATTTCGGTACGGGACTCCTAGCATTTCTAATGGGGGGTGATTTTCTGGATTATGGAGCACTTCCGATTCCCGGATTATCTCCTGAGTATCTGCGCTATACTGGGATTTTGATCATTGAAATCGGAGTGGGTTTAGCCGTTATGATGGTGATGATTCTCTTGTATGATAAAATGGCTACAGGTGAAGAGGAGGTCGAATGATGGACTATCTAGTGGGACATTATGCATATTTCTTTACGGTTCTGATCATGTGCTTGGGGTTATACGGGCTCATGTTCAAAAAAAATCTGGTAAAAAAAGTGATTGGATTGTCCATTCTGCAAGTGGCAGTGATCCTTTTTTATGTTTCATTGGCCTCGAAGTGGGGAGCTACTGTACCAGTAAAATGGGCTGAAGTCCCGGTTACAGAAGTGGCAGCCTATTTGAATCCGCTTCCTCATACCCTGATGCTTACTGCTATTGTGGTTGGAGTGGCTACTCAGGGAGTGGCATTTGCCTTGATGATCGCCATTTGGAATCGTTACAAGACGCTAGATGAAGATGATCTGTTAGACAGAATATCGGAGGACACTCCATGATTGAACTCTCCTCCCTACCGGCACTTTTCCCGATTTTACTTATATCTGGTACCCTTCTAGTTGTCTTGACCGGATTACGATATTCATCTATGGCCCAACCGATTGCGACCCTGACTGCATTTTTCACAGCCTTAACGTCGCTATATGCACTACTTGGAGTTGCCAATGCCGAACCGGTTCGTTATGCATTTGGAGGCTGGGCGCCACCTATCGGAATCGAGTTCGTTTTAGACGGAGTATCCGGATTTTTCCTGTTGGTCATTAACTCTGTCGCTACTTTGGTGCTATTCCATTCAGCAGGTCTTCGAAATCAAATTTTGGGTACTAAACAGACCGCCTATTATGCCCTCTCTTTACTACTTCTTTTAGGGTTAAATGGGATGGTTTTGACAGGAGACTTATTCAACCTTTACGTTTTTCTGGAGATCTCCTCTTTAGCCTCTTACGGTCTTATTTCGATTGGTTCGCGTCAAGCTCCTTATGCGGCTTTCAGATATCTGATTATTGGTACAGTAGGCGGGACGTTTTACCTGCTTGGAGTTGGATTTTTATATGCTGTAACCGGCACTTTAAATATGGCTGATATTGCGGGATTAATTCCTGAGATCTCTGCAACTACACCTGTGATTACAGCGCTCATTCTGATCATTACGGGTGTTGGAATTAAAGCTGCGCTTTTCCCAATGTATGGATGGCTTCCTGAAGCGTATACTCATGCAAATGCGATTAGTTCTGCACTGATTGCCCCAATCGGCACCAAAGTTGCGGCCTATATCTTGGTTCGAATTGGACTTTTTGTATTTGGTGCTGAGAATGTGGACCGGGTTATTCCGGCAAGTCAAACAATTGCGATTCTGGCCGGTGTCGGAATCCTTTTCGGCTCTCTAATGGCGATCTCCCAGCGTAATCTTAAGCGTATGTTAGCCTTCAGTTCCGTCTCGCAAATCGGATATATTGTAATGGGTATAGCTTTAATGAACCCCTTTGGTTTTGCCGGAGCACTCTTTCATGTACTCAATCATGCCATTATGAAATCGGCATTATTTTTGGTCTCGGCTACCATTGAACAGGAGGAAGGCCATTCAGATCTCACTCGTTTTGATGATACATATCGAAAAAAGTATCCCTACACAATGGCTGTCTTTACCATTGCGGCTATCTCTATGATCGGTCTGCCTCCATTGGCCGGTTTTTTCAGCAAATGGATGCTAGCGTTAGGTACTCTGGAAGCAGGGAGTTGGTTTCTATTCGTAGTCATCCTTTCAAGTTCACTTTTGAATGCGGTTTACTTTTTTAGAATACTGGAGCGAGTGTATCTAAAAAAATCAGGCCAAAAAGATCCTTCTGATGCACGTTTCCAGGAGTCTCCCTGGGTAATGCGAGCTCCTGCTTTGGTTTTGGCGATTGCTTTGATGGCCTTCGGCTTTGCCAACGCTCCGATACTCGAGATGATCCAACTCTGGTTTCCAGTTCAATAACCCCGGTTAATCTGTTTCACCATGAGCCCTGCCGATTTTACATTTTCCTGGATTCCATTTTTCGCTCTCCTTGCATCCCTGGTTGCAGTTCCATTCATCGCACTCAGTGGTTCACGGCCTAATCTCCGTGAATCTTGGACCGTATTGGCTGCAGTTGTCAAATTCGGTCTGGTTGTCTCCTTAATACCAGGAGCTTTGGAGGGTAAAACAGTTGGATTGACTCTTTTCGAATTAGCCCCAGGATTACCATTTGAATTGGAAGCAGATCCATTTGGCGTCCTCTTTGCCCTGATTGCTTCCGGACTCTGGATAGTTACCAGTTTTTATTCCATGGGGTATATGAGAGGAAACAAAGAGAAAAAGCAAACACGCTTTTTTGCCAGTTTTGCTCTTTGCCTTTCTTCGACTATTGGGGTTGCCTTTGCAGGAAATTTGTTCACTTTCATCTTCTTCTATGAAGTATTGACCCTTTCTACCTATCCATTGGTGGTTCATAAAGAGACAGATGCGGCCATCCAGGCCAGTCGAAAATATCTCTCCTATACACTAACAGCCGGGCTGCTATTAATTGCCGCAGCCGGGATCATCTACATGCATGCCGGTACATTGGATTTTCAAGCAGGTGGACTTAAAGAACTTCGTTCGATGCCTGAGCCACTAATGCTCTCTGTATTTTTGATGATGCTTGCCGGTGTGGGTGTGAAAGCCGGGATAATGCCTCTACACAGTTGGTTACCTTCGGCTATGGCGGCTCCAACTCCTGTAAGTGCTTTATTACATGCCGTAGCTGTGGTAAAATCAGGTGTATTTGGTGTAATCCGTGTAACCGGGTTTGTAATCGGATTTGATCTCATGAAAGAGATGAGTTATGACACCATTCTGATGGTCTTATCGGGATTTACCATTTTGGTTGCTTCACTTTTGGCCTTCAAACAAGACAACCTAAAAAGACGACTCGCCTATTCAACAGTAGGACATCTCTCTTATATTGTCTTGGGAGTGGCCATCATGTCTCCGATTGGACTTACCGGATCGATCTTACATATTGCCGCACACGCCACAATGAAAATTACACTCTTCTTTGTAGCGGGTTCCGTCTATGTTCACCTTCATAAGGAAAACATTTCCCAATTGGATGGTATTGCCCGTGAAATGCCCTGGACAATGGGCGCCTTTACAATTGGCGCTATGGGGCTTGCAGGAATGCCTCCCGTGAATGGATTTTTTAGTAAGTGGACATTAGGTCTAGGTTCACTCGAAGCCGGTCTTTGGATACCCCTCGCCATCTTAGTGGGAAGTGGTTTACTGAATGCCGGCTATTTCTTTCCAATTGTCTATCGAGCCTACTTCAAAAAACCAGGGGTAGAATTAAACGGTGTCGGCGAAGCCTCACCATGGATGACTGTTCCCATTGTGATTACGGCAAGTTTATCCGTGCTTTTCGGACTATATCCTGATCTGTTTTTTGGAATTTTTGAATTGGCCTCAACTGTGGCCATTCAATTGTTTGCCTCACAGGATTCTCTCTCTTTCATTCATGAATCTGTAAAGATTCCATAATTTTCATGATAAACGCTTCGAACTCTGAACGTATGAATCAATCCTCATTTTTCACCCGTTTGCCCTTGTGGATTGCGATTCTGGCGGCTGCAGTAGGGTTGACATTGGAATTCACACTTTTGCGAGGGTACGCTTCACATTGGTGGAATCATGTTCCGGCATTTTATCTTCTTTATGGGGCTTTGGCAGCCATTGCACTTCTAGGATTGTCGATTTGGGGATCGAAAGTTCTGAATCGTCAGGAAGCGGCTGGAACTAACGAAAAGGAGGCCTAAAGCATGGGAGATCTCAATACGGTTGTACAATCGATCATAAATCTTCCACCTGCGGTCATTCTTGCCCTTGGTGCACTATTAATTCCAGCTCTTCCCAAGCGACTCCGCTCACCCTGGTTTATCCTGCTCCCAGTGCTTGCACTCACTTTCTTGTGGTTTTTACCTGTTATACAACTATCCGATTACTGCATTGTCGCCTGGAACTATGCAGATTACTCGATAATGCCTTACGTTTCCGACAATCTAAGCAGACTCTTTTCAACGGCTTTTTTGGTCGTACTCATCACAGGCGGATTGTTTAGCTGGCACAACACGGATTCAGGTGAAAAAATTGCCACTTTATTCTATGCATCTGGGGCAGTTGGCGTGGTATTAGCTGGGGATTATCTCACCCTGTTTATATTCTGGGAAGTCATGGCCATTGCCTCAACCTGGCTGATTTGGGGATGTGGAGATGTGGAATCGGGTGATGTCGGAATGCGATATCTGCTTTATCACGTTCTTGGAGGTGGATTACTGCTGGCTGGAATCTTGGTGGAAGTGATGAATACCGGCTCTATTCAGCTACAATCTTTCGCGGGATTGAGTGGTTCGGATCTTTTATCCAATCCTGGTGTCCTACTCATTTTATTGGGTGTGGCTGTAAATGCCGCATTTCCTCCTTTCCACACCTGGCTATCAGATGCTTATCCAAAAGCAAGTATAACGGGTGCTGTTTTTATGAGTGCATTGACCACTAAGTCAGCCATCTATGTTCTTATCCGACTCTTCCCCGGTATGGATATTCTGGTCTGGATCGGTCTGATAATGGCAATTTACGGTACGATATTCGCTCTAATGAGTAACGATTTTCGCCAGATTCTTTCCTATTCTATCCTAGCTCAACTTGGCTATATGGTAACGGCCATTGGAGTGGGAAGTGAAATGGCTTTAAATGGAGCTACAGCTCACGCTTTCAGTCATATTCTTTATAAGTCACTACTATTCATGACTGGGGGAGCCTTACTTTATTCAGTAGGAACGAATCGATTGTCAGATCTGGGTGCTACCCTCAAAGAAGCAACCGATCAGGATCCAAAATTTGCTTCCCAGTCTAGATGGTTATTTGGGTTTTATATGATTGGGGCGTTATCCATTTCTGGGCTTCCTCTATTAAATGGATTCATCTCAAAACCGATGATTATTGAAGCCATTGGCGAAGCTCATTATGAGATCGCCATGTTAATTCTAATCGCAGCTTCGATTGGAACTTTTTTACATACCGGTTTAAAGATTCCCTACTATACCTGGTTTACCAGGGATTCAAGATCGGGTTCAAAACCTTTGAAGCAATCCTTGAATTCGAAAGCGTCATTCGGTGAAATACCAGTTAACATGAATTTGGGAATGGGAATCGGTGCAACACTATGCCTTGTATTTGGAATTGCACCTGTGATCGTCTATGACTTATTGCCCTATAATGTGATCTACGAACCCTTCAGGGCCTATCCTATCGCAGAGTCACTACTTACCCTTTCGGGAGCATTCTTTATCTTTATTTGGATGAAATCTCGTCTTCTCACACCGGGAGTGTTGCGAGATTTAGACACCCCTTTACGAGCTACGTTACCTTGGATTCGTCAAGTATTTGTAGACTTTCCATGGGCAATCTTTGAGAAAGCTGAAGAAATTGTGCTTGCCTTTACTAGAATGGTAATCAAGACCGTTAGAAATCCACTGGCGTGGTTACAACCGTACTCGAGTGAAGAGGAGAGTACATCCACTCACTCTACGGAGGCTTTCACACCCGCTATAGAAATAGTAATTGGATTGATACTCTTTACAAGCCTCGTTCTGGGTCTATTCCTGATCTTTTAACTCGCACGATTTGGGTAGTAGATCTGAATCAGAATCGAAGTAGGTTAATATCCCCAATATCGACTGAAAGATTATTGCGGAAGATGGCAATGATAATGGCCAATCCAACAACGGCTTCTGCCGCCGCTACTGATAGAGAGAAGAATACCAAAATTTGCCCCGCGATATCTCCATGATAGGCACTAAACGCCACAAGTGAGAGGTTCACAGCGTTCAGCATCAACTCAATACACATAAAGACAACTACGGCATTCCGACGGATTAAGACACCTATCAAGCCGATTGTAAATAGTACAGCACTCAAAGATATGAGCCATTCGATGGAAATCATGCGCGACTTACCTTTCCAGATTTGAATTGAGCAACCATCAATGCACCTACCACCGCAGCAGTAAGCAGGATTGCCGTCATTTCAAAGGGCATTAAATATTCCGTAAACAGAACGTCACCAACGGCCTCCACAGTCCCAATCCGCTCCATTTCAGGGGAGATTTGGGGCAGAATTCCCGCAACGCCGGCGACGGAGTATACAATCTGTCCGAGTACCGCCACTCCAAGGAGGAAGGCCAGAAAATAGCCGACGCGAAAGCGATCAAAAAGACTGGGTTCATCCGCAACATTCAGAAGCATGATCACAAATAAAAATAGAACCATGATGGCGCCTGCATAGACAATAATCTGAACGATCGCGAGAAATTGAGCCTTCAAAAGCAAGTAAATTCCGGCTAAAGAGATAAGATGAAGGACTAAAAAGAGAGCACTGTTAACTGTATTTTTGTTGAGAATCATACCAAGAGCTGATCCTATCGCTAATACAGAGAGCACAATAAAAGCGTAGATTTCCATCAAATTTGATTTTTTTAAGAAAAAGTTAAAATACCGAAAAGGAGTCTCGACTTCAAGATGAGAACCAAAACAACCCAAAGATTCCGATAGCCCAACAGTAGACAGAAAAAAGGTAAAATTTCTCCTTCTTCAACAGTTGAATCAGTGTACCAAGAGAAAGATATCCTGAAACAAAGGCTGCAAAGAACCCTGTGAGTAAAATCGAACCGGATTCAAATGAAAGATTGGATTGCATGAGATCTAAAACTTCTAAAAGCATCGCCCCTGCAATAACTGGGATCACCATCAAGAAGGAGAAGGTTGCAGCTTCTTGTCGATCTGTATTAAAAACCAATCCTGCGGTAATAGTAGATCCAGCTCGACTTATTCCTGGAAGCACAGCTAATGCCTGAGCAATACCCATCGCAAGGGCTCTTATAATAGTTATCTCTCCGGTTCCTTTTGGGAGAAATCGAGTGATGAAGATAATCGTTCCGGTGAAAATCAAGAGCACGGAGACTATGACCGGTTTTTCAAAGATCGTTTCTATTTGATCTTTAAGGGTTAATCCAACCACCATTGCCGGAATCATACTTAAGAGCAGGAATCCAAAAAGCCGAGTTTCCGCGTTTAAGGAGGAGAATCTGAATGAATTCGTTCGAACTTCTCCAATCTGTGAAAACAATCCTTTTACCAGATTGAGCAGTATCTTTCGATAAAAGATTAAAATACTGAATAAGGTTCCAAAATGAACAACCACCTCAAACGTTATGCCGTCTGACTCGAGTCCAAACAGTGATTCAGCGAATACAAGATGTCCTGAACTGCTGATGGGTAAAAACTCAGAGATGCCTTGCAGGATTCCAAGTAATATTGCCTCAAAATACTCCATCCTGGATATAGAATTCGTTATATTTTTGGATCATGTGCGGTAAAAACGTCCCATAATTAGGTTTCGAGTCGCACTTGCAGAATATACTAACCCTTAACCATAAAGACTCATATGGCTTCAGAATTGCGCGAACTGGAAGAGAAAATTAAAGATTCCAGTGCATTTATTGATGAGATCAACCGTGAACTAAGTAAAGTGATCATTGGGCAACGTTACATGATAGACAGATTGCTCATCGGGTTGCTCGCCGACGGTCATGTCCTTTTGGAAGGGGTGCCTGGTCTGGCCAAGACCTTGACCGTATCCTCTCTCGCTCAAGTGATGAGTACGAAATTTCAACGAATTCAATTTACTCCCGATCTCCTGCCTGCGGATTTAATTGGGACGTTGATCTACAACCAAAAAGACGGCGATTTTACAGTCAAAAAAGGGCCTATTTTCGCTAATATAATTTTAGCTGATGAAATCAACAGATCCCCTGCCAAGGTTCAAAGTGCCCTTTTGGAGGCGATGCAGGAACTTCAGGTTACGATTGGGGAATCGACATTTCAACTGGAAGAACCTTTCCTCGTATTAGCAACCCAGAACCCGGTTGAACAGGAAGGTACATACCCTCTTCCAGAGGCGCAGGTGGACCGATTCATGATGAAGTTAAAAGTAGATTACCCTTCTCAAACTGAAGAACTTGAAATCATGCGACGAATGTCTAAGACAGGTAAGAAACCTGAACTAAAACCAGTAATTCAGACAAAGGACATTCTCAATGCTCGAAAGTTGATCAATGAAATCTACATGGATGAGAAAGTAGAAAAGTACATTATCGATCTAGTCTTTGCGACACGAAATCCATCTACAGACGCTTTGAAACAAATTAGAGAGTGGGTTCAGTTTGGCGCTTCTCCACGAGCAAGTATTAATTTAAATCTTGCAGCCAAAGCTCACGCGTTTATGGATCACAGAGCCCATGTGGAGCCTGCAGATGTGAAAGAGATCGCAATGGATGTCCTTCGTCATCGTATCATACCGACATTTGAAGCAGAGGCAGAAGAGATTACATCGGAAAATATAGTTGATACTATACTTAAAACTGTACCAGTTCCATAATTATTTTAACTTATATTTAAGTTAATTCTATATTTTTTTATAATTTTTGTAATTATGTTCATAATAGGTTCACCCCTTTCTGATAAACATCTTGTTTTATGAAAATAAAAAGTGTAGATAGAAATCAAATTAAGTTTACAAGATCATCAAGATCAAAATACAAAGAGCTCTATTCGTTTCTCGATTCACTCAAGCCTGGAGGAAAGGCTATTGAAGTGGAGTATAGCAGCCAAAAAGAGCTAAATTCGATTCGCAACCTTGTATATAACTACAACAAGACGCAAAAAACAAAAATCAAGAGTTCTTCTGACGCCAGAAATAGTAAAATTTATTTCTTTATCGGAACTCTCTAAGGCTTTAAGTAACACGGCGCGAATATGCATAAAAAAAGGTGCTGAACATTGTCCAGCACCTTCATACAATTTACCCTTTTGAGCGAAAATGCGGTTCGCTCTTTGGAAAGGCGAATTTTACTAAATCATTCCTCTGATTTCTCTTTTGCGGCAGATTTAGTTGCTTTCTTCACTTTTTTCTCAGCTTGGGAAGCCTCTTCCTTAGCGGCTTGTGCTTCTGCCAATTTTTCGGCAAGTCCGGACATTTCGCCAAGTGTTGGTGTTGTTACAGAGCGGTTTATGTCACTGATACTTGCCTTTGGCGCTTTAGGAGCTTTTTTGGGCTTTGAGCTTTCTTTCGTGAGATCCTCCGCATTTTGCGTAAGCTCAACGATCTGACTTCCGTGATCAAAAGATAGAATCACGGCATCAATCTCAACCTCCTCTTTAAAGGATTCCTCTACCGATTCAACTGCTTCGGCAAAGCGATCTTTATTGAGGAATCCATCAAAACCGGCTTCAAGACTAACGTATAGACCGTTTTTGGTTACCTTAGACACTTTTCCCCTAACCTTGGATCCAACAGTATTCTCATCTGTGAATTTCTCCCATGGATTTTCGAGACAGTCTCTATGAGAGAGGGTGATTCGACGATCTTCGGTATTGATGCCTTTGACCATTACCTCAATTTCCTGGCCTTTAGATACCACTTCAGATGGGTGGTTGATCTCTTTTGCTGACCAGGTAAGTTCGTTTTTATGAACTAAACCGTCGATTCCTGGTTCCAATTCAACAAACGCTCCGAAGTTGGTGAGGTTACGCACCACTCCTTTGAAGACTTGGTTGATCGGATAACGTAACACAAGATTTTCCCAAGGATCTTCCTGGAGTTGTTTAATTCCAAGAGAAATGCGGTGTTTATCTTCGTCAATGGTCAGAACAACACACTCCACAACATCTCCTTTTTGAAGGAGTTGTGACGGATGTTTGACATGCTGTGTCCAGGACATTTCACTGATGTGAATCAAGCCTTCTACACCTTTTTCAAGCTCCATGAAGGCTCCATAATCGGCAATCGAAACCACTCGACCCTGAACACGTTGCCCTTCAGGATATTTTTGTGTGATATGATCCCATGGATGTGGTTGCAATTGTTTAAGACCCAAAGAAACACGCTTAGACTTTGAATCATAATCAATCACCGCGACGTTGATTTTTTGATCCAGTTGAACGATTTCACTTGGATGATCCACACGACCCCAAGAAAGATCGGTGATGTGGAGAAGTCCGTCTACCCCACCAAGATCGATAAAGACTCCGAAGTCGGTGATGTTCTTGACTGAGCCTTCCAATACCTGACCTTTTTCGATCGATTCCAGGATTTCCTGGCGTTGATCTTCCAGGTCAGACTCAATTAGAGATCTGTGGGAGACCACAACATTTTCAGCCTGCATGTTGAGTTTCACAATTTGAAACTCCATCGTACGCTCCACATAGGCATCAAAGTCGCGAACCGGACGTACATCAATTTGAGATCCTGGAAGGAAGGCGTCGATTCCAAAAACATCCACAACCATACCGCCTTTGATTCTACGCTTAATGAGACCTTCGATCACTTCCTGAGTCTCATAGGCTCTTTCAATCTTCTCCCAAGCTTTCAAAATGTCAGCTTTTCTGCGGGATAGAATGAGTTGACCTTCACGGTCTTCAACTTTGTCTAAAAAGACTTCTACTTCGTCCCCGGGCTTGAGTGTTTCAAGCACTTTTGAGGCAAATTCATTAACAGGAACAATTCCTTCAGATTTAAATCCAATGTCAACAACGACATACTTTTGATCGACGGAAATCACCACACCGGTTACAATTTCTTTTTCTTCAATCCGGTTAAGGGTGTTTTCATACATCGTAGCCAGTTCACCGAATTCCTCTTCGGTGTAATCATCAGAGCTGGCCTGAAGTTGCTCGAATGTATATACGACATCGCTAAGCTCTCCCGTGAATGTTGGGACAGTAGCAGGATCCACGGAAACCAATTCCTTTTCTTGCACTACATTTGTGGTCTCCTCAGGAGTCGTTTCAGAAGCCACTTCGCTGGCTGGCTTCTCATCAGCCTGAACGATTTCGGCTTCAATAGCATCCTCAGTTTCATTAGGGACGGCTTCCTCAGCGACGTCGTTCGCTTTTTTAGTCTCAGGGGCAATCACAGCATCCAAAGTTGAATCTTTAGCATTGGAAGAGGCTTTTGTGGTTTTGGCCGGTGATTTTTTTGCTGCTTTTGAAGGAGATTTTACTTTATCTGAGGTCCCCTTAGTTTTTTTTGCAACTGTTGTTTCTGCAGCTTGGTCTTTGGTTTCGAGTTCTTCGTTTTTTACGTCTTCTGACATTTAATTTACCTGTTTACTGATATTTACCTCAACTCACTGACTCTCAGTGAAGTGGGATAATGAGTTTTAAACTTCGATTGCTCGGCTAGTCATCCTAGTTGCATTTGCTTTATTTAAAGCAATCAGCGCCTGGATTTAACCCATGATTCAGCAAGGGCTGACCAAACAAATCGACTTGCGTCCATCGCAAAATGTTTGTGAAAGAGTCTGTTTGTTTATTGTTGTTTCTGTTTCTCCTGAATCAGCTGACAAATCAACTCTACCTGTTGGTCAAACGTCAGTTTATCCGTCTTTACGAGAATGGCATCTTCTGCCATTCGGAGCGGGTCTGCGTCACGACCGGAATCAAGTTCATCTCGCTGAAGTATTTTATCTAATACGTCTTGGTAATCAGCCTCATCCCCAGATTCTATTAGTTCACGTGTTCGACGTTTTGCTCTTACTGTCGGGCTGGCATCCATATAGATCTTGAGATCTGCCTCTGGAAAGACCGCTGTCCCGAGATCTCTTCCGTCGGCGATACAAACACTTTCCGAAATTGCTTTATGCATTATCTGGTTCACTAACGCTCTTACATCTGGTCGGGAAGCGACTACACTGACTATTGATGAAATGGCTTCAGTTCTGATCTGATTCGTTACTTCAATCGAGTCTATCCATACACGAAACAGTCCATTTTCGTAACGAAATGTGAGATTCAGATGATTCAATTTTTCAAAAAACGACATCTCTTTCCCTGATTTTAACCATGCCACCGTTACCGCCCTGTAGAGTGCTCCGGAGTCGAGATATTGGAGGCGCAATAGATTTGCAACCTGCCTTGCAGTAGAACTCTTCCCGGATCCAGCCGGGCCGTCGATGACAATAATCATAATCAGAACAGTTAAAATACGTTTTATAACAGGAGATTTCAAATTATTGTTGAATCCTATAGTAAAGCTCCTTATTATATATGGCTATAAATATTTCGGCTTGATACTATTTGTATCAGGTTCACATATCGATAAAATGTTTAGTTAATTGTATGCCACAGCATAAATCTGCTATCAAGCGCCTTAGACAAAATGAAAAACGTAGAGCTCATAACCGCTCACGTCGTTCCAAGATGAGAAGCTTGATCAAAAATGTTTTTGCCGCCACAAGCCAGACTGAGGGGGAAGTTGTACTCAAACAAG
This sequence comes from Balneolales bacterium, assembly GCA_030830725.1. Lineage (GTDB taxonomy): Bacteria > Bacteroidota > Rhodothermia > Balneolales > Balneolaceae > JAURMN01. Next base: position 19,900 of record JAURMN010000166.1, read on the forward strand.
CAGTCGCCTACTTGGACAGAATGGCAGTTAAAAACCTTCTGCACAAGAATAATGCAGCTCGTAAGAAATCCAGACTCACTCGGTTCATCAACTCTCTTTCCTGACCCTTGTGATCCTCGGGTCTAATTTTGGTAAATGTGAGTCCCGACAAAGCTTTTCTCATCATCCTTGACGGGTACGGCATATCCGCCGACCCGAGTATTAGTGCGATATCCAACGCACAAAAACCAGTTCTAGATTCTCTTTTTGCAACATGGCCTCATGCTCAGCTTCTTGCGGACGGAGAACATGTAGGCCTCCCAAAAGGTCAGTTTGGAAATTCTGAAGTGGGTCATCTAAACATTGGTGCAGGTCGAATCGTATGGCAAGAATTAAGTCGCATAGATCGTGCCATTGAGGACCACTCATTTTTTGAGAACGAAGTCTTACTTGATGCACTCGAACGTGCTAAAAAGAGTACCGTATTGCATGTGATGGGCTTACTTTCTGATGGTGGGGTTCACTCCCATATTGACCATCTTAAAGCCTTGATTGCACTGGCCAAACAACAGGGTATCAAACACCTCCATCTTCACGCTTTTATGGATGGTCGAGACACTTCTCCTACATCGGGCGTGTCTTATCTTGAAGAGATTCAGGATACCATGAATGAGATAGGTCTTGGACAGATTAGCACAGTTATTGGGCGTTATTATGCGATGGATAGAGATCATCGTTGGGAGCGCACTGAACTGGCGTGGAAAGCTCTGACTCGAGGGGAGGGTCTTCAAACAACCGATTTTGTGGCATCTGTATCAGATTACTATTCCAAAGGAATCACGGATGAATTTCTGCCCCCTATTGTGACTCCCTCGCCGGAGACTAACCGAATTCAAGAAGGCGACGCGGTGCTCTTCTTTAATATTCGGGGAGATCGTACTCGACAAATCATTAAGGCACTCTTCGGATATCCCGAAATTCCATTTCACCCCGAAAATCTACATACCGATTTCACTTGTTTTACTTCTTATGATGCACAGTTTCTAACACATGTGAAAGTTTCCTTCCCCCCCATTGATTTGTCGAATACTTTGGGAGAGGTTGTCAGTCAACACGGTCTTAAACAGATTCGCATTGCGGAAACTGAAAAGTATCCACATGTGACCTATTTTTTTAACGGTGGAAAAGAAGACGCACTCACTGGCGAGGAGCGAATTTTGATTCCGAGTCCAAAAGTCGCAACCTATGATCTTAAGCCTGAAATGAGTGCTCCGCAAGTCGCTGATGCATTAGTTCCAAAACTTAGAGAGGCCGAGGCATCTTTGATTATACTGAATTTTGCGAACGCAGATATGGTGGGCCACACCGGGGACATGCAGGCGGCGATTAAAGCAGTGGAAGCGATAGATCAGGCTTTGGGGAGACTAGTTCCTGTAGCCTTGGAAAATGGATATCCAATGTTGATTATCGCTGATCATGGTAATGCAGACTGTATGATTCAGCCTGATGGGTCTCCTCACACGGCTCATACCACATCTCCCGTACCCGTTTTGTTGGTCGGAAGAAATGATGTAGATGCACTTCGAGACGGAATTTTAGCCGACGTGGCTCCTACCCTTCTCAAGCTGATCGGGATTACTCCACCTTCAGAAATGACCGGTCTATCTCTTTTTTAGCATTCATTCTGAATGTTGCACTTGTTTTTCCTTTTTCGCTGTACTACTTTGATCTGAAGATTCACCGAAAAGCGCTATGGAACGGTTTTTATTCCTGATTTCAGAGTTTCCCGAACTAAAATCTAAATCGTTCCGTTACATAGAGTGTTGTACCTTTAACTAATGCAATCGAAGCTTTCTAATGGAAGGTAATTTCTCCAGTAAAGTCAGAGACGTCATTCAATTCAGTCGCGAAGAAGCCTTACGTCTCGGGCACGACTACATTGGCACTGAACATCTTCTTTTGGGCATTATTCGCCTAGGAGATGGTGTAGCCGTAAAAATCTTATTAAATCTGGAATGTGATCTCAACTCCCTTAAAAGAACCATTGAGGATACTGTAAGAGGAACAGGCGGATCTGTTACCGTTGGGAATATTCCACTTACTAAGCAAGCCGAAAAAGTCCTTCGAATTACGTACTTGGAGGCTAAGCTTTACAAAAGTGACTCTATTGGTACAGAACATTTATTACTCTCACTCCTTAGAGACGAAGAAAATATTGCGGCCCAGATTTTATTGCAGTTCGATGTTACCTATGATGGGGTACGGGAAGAATTAGACCACATCATAACCGGTAAAGATCGCGAACAGGAAGTAACCCGCGATGAGGAGACCGAGACCTCTGAACCAAGAAGAACCGTCGCCTCCTCTTCCTCTTCCTCTTCAAAAGGTCCTGGTCAGGGTGCAAGTCGTGAAAAACGAACAGTAGAGAAATCCAAAACTCCGGTTCTGGATAATTTCGGGCGGGATCTCACTGCTCTTGCAGAAGAAGACAAATTAG
>JAURMN010000167.1 GCA_030830725.1 Balneolales bacterium
ATTATCGTGAGCCTTGACTCCTTTCGGACTAGGCAAAGCAAGATCAAGCAATGGTCGCCGAAGGACGGCCACACACCCCATTACATAAAACTCGGGCTTGTACCCTCCCTTGCGGATTTGATCAAGCTTGGTGAATCCGAGAGGTTGGAGTTGGGCATCGGTAAAGATGGCATCATTCATCCAGCAAAGAGTTTCGGTCTGTTTTTCGGGTTTTTGCTCGGATTCATTTTCTGCAAGTGCAGCGATCGTTTCGAGCTTTTCAGGGAACCAGACATCATCCTGATCACTTAAAAAAACCAGATCGCCGGTGGTCTGTTCCAGCGCACGCGAGAAGTTTTGAGTGTAGCCAAGGCGAGTTTCGTTGTGTAGTAGTTTGACCTCGAATGGGGCTTTTTTTGCGAAATCTTTGAGAATATCGTGAGTGGGGTCTGTGGACGCATCATCACTAATCACCACTTCGTCAGGTAGCCTGGTCTGTGCAAGAAAGCTCTCCAACTGTTCATGCAGATAGCGCTCCCCATTACAGGTGGTTACCGCGATAGAGAGTTTCAAGGGAGTAGACATTTGAGGCTTCCGGGAACTTTTTGAAGTTAGGATGGCAGGAAGTTGAGGAATAAAATAGTTGAGACGATTGGTTTTTGGTGGGTTACGAGTCTTTCATCGAATCCACTGCAGCGGTATTCGAACCATTCGGTTAAAATCTTGAGAAAGTTTTAGAGCATATAGTGGCACGCCGAAAAGCATCCCATACAGTGCCGATTTCGCAAACAGATTGCCAAAGGCATTGCCCGTATCTACAAATCCTGTGGCGTAAAAGGCCATGCCAGCCAGAAGGATCACAAAAAAGGTATTTCGCGTAAACGGATGGATGCGAAACAGCCCATAGGTAATCGCCAGTCCAAATACGCCAAGCAGACTCACGCTGAACAGAGTGCTGAATGCTGCACCCGACAGACCATATCGAGGGATCAGGTACAGGTTAAACAGAATGTTACAGACCGAAAGAGCGAGGAACAGGATCAAATTCACCCAATAATATTTAGAGTAAATCAGAATTTGCTGATTCATGGAAAGTGTCATATCCACCACCTGCGTGACGCATAAGGCCAGCGATACCGCCATAAAGCCCGTAAACTCTTCATTTTTTGGCATTATGGAGATGATATCACGAATATTGAGCATGATCATTCCTGAGATAAAGAGCCCGGCGATGAGAAGTATAATGGAAGAGCTTCGGTAAAGTGTTCGAGTCTCTTCATACTCCTGGTGATCCATATGGCGGGCCAAAATCGGCGCCGAGATCATGAAAATAGATTGTTTGGGGATCAGGACGAGGTTAGTAAGAAAAAGCAAGATGGCATAGGCGCCGGCATTGGTAAGGTCAATCATCTTGCCTACCATAAGTGTGTCAATACGAGTAGTCAGGATTGATCCAAAAGAGCTCAGTAGAGCGAATCCCCCGAAAAGCAGGATTTGGCGGCGTTGAAGCGGGTTTTTTAGAAAGGTCGGGATGCGGAGTTGAATAGGCTCAAACTTACGAAGATAGATGAAAAGCAAGGCGGAAATGATGGCAAGAAGAAGCATCAACAATGTGATGTACCGATCCATTGTGATCCACCCTACACCAGCTGACAGAACCAATATCGGTACTACGAATCGCATTGTCGTATCATCGAGAAGTTGCGGAACAACGATGCGCTTATAATTCGAGATATAATTCCCAAGGAGGCTTTTGATGGAAAGCAGAAACGCCAATGGGATTACCATCACGATGTAGGCTTGAATGAGAGGATCGGTCTGCTCTTGAAGGAAAAATCGTGCGAGGGGTTCTTGGAAGATGAGTGAAAGTGCCAATACTAGTATAAGTCCGGCGACGGATAGTAGAAGGAGCCAGCTTAACAAGTGATCGAAATTCCGAGAGGAGTTTTGAGGATGAAACTTGGTCGAAACGCTTCCGCCCCCCATCAAAATAAGTGGCGAAAGAACCAGCGCGCCCGACATCAGAAAGCTGTAGAGCCCATAGATCTCTTTATACTTCGAGTAGATGAAAAAGGTGGCCAATACGCTGATCGCGGTTCCAATAAAACGAACCACTGTATTTTTCAGAGACTGGCGCTGGATGATTCCCATTAGGGTGCGGAATTTGCAGGCTTTAACTGCCGCCACAGAGTCACCCCGACACCGCTTAGAAGCATCAAAATGAGCCCCCACGCCATGGCAAGAGTGATCGGCTGACCAATTCGATAGGAATCGGGGTCGTAGCGAAACTCGATTGTGCCCTCTCCTGCCGGAACTCGAATGGCTCTGAGCATGTAATTGGCACGTATAAAGTCTGCCGGTTCACCATTAACAAAGGCTTTAAGCCCTTTTTCAGGTTTATACCACATTTCGGAGAATACCGCGAGTTGCTCGGTGGGGGTATTGTAGGAGTAAGTCCAAGAATCGAGTTGATAATCCGTTCTGGTAATTGAAGGGGTTGTAGCAGATTCGGACTGGTCGGTTTGAGATGAGTTTTTATTAGGTTCCAAATTTAACCCGTCCAAATACTCTGAAAACTCTACTTCCCTTACCACCGCAGTCCTGGCCGGATCGATATCAAATAGAGCCTCTATCTCATCTCGATTGCTTTCCACCCATTGAACATCGTCCACAAACCAAGCCCAACCCAATGCTTGATCATTCACCATCAACTGCCCTTGCTGAGTGATGATGTAGCTAGTATTCATCATATTGAGAACAGCCGGATTCATTCGACGCATGTGAACATCAATCATATCCAGAATTCTCTGCAGTTTTACAGCGGTATAACCACCTATTGTATTATGAAAATAGGTGGTTTTGTTGGTATTGAACGTATTAATCGAGAGGTCTAGCACCCTATAATCTCCCCGGTCGTATTGCCCATCCAGACTCTCACGTCGAACAATTTCCCGATCCACCTCTCGCTCTACGTAGTACTCTTCCAGAATCTGTTC
>JAURMN010000168.1 GCA_030830725.1 Balneolales bacterium
GTTTTATTCTTTTAGGATTGGTAAATCAAAACATACTATTGACGGCAAAAATGCAAATGCTGAAAAAGCGCAACAAACTAAATTCAACACTCTCCTGTACGGTGGGATTCTGCTGGCTGCATTGGCTATTTTGACGACTGAATGGTTACCCTTAGGCCCTGAATCTTCATGGTTCGCAAACGGATTCTTCATTCTCATTCTTATTATAGTCGTGATGGGAATATTTTGGTGGATCCTCCAACGTTTCCAATCTCTTTTATCTTGGTGCTTGAATCATAAAGCCCTCTTTCTAACACTTCCCATCTTAATCTTTGTCGCAGGAATTGCAAGTTGGCAATCTCTTGAAAAAGAATTTATGCCATCCTTGGATGAGGGTGCTTTTTTGTACATGCCTACGACGCTTCCTCATGCAGGCGTTGATGAAGTCAAAGAACTTCTGAGCACATTAGACGCCCGGATTGCCTCCATTCCCGAGGTTGAGATGGTTGTTGGAAAAGCAGGAAGAGTAAATTCAGCGCTTGATCCGGCACCGTTATCGATGTTCGAAGTACTCATCCAACTTAAAAGTGAGTATAAAACCAATCCACAAGGCAATCGACTTCGTTTTCAGACTGATTCAAAAGGTGAATTTATCTTAGATGAGCAAGAAGAACTGATTCCCGATTCAAAGGGCTCTGCCTATCGGCAGTGGCGCGAATCCATTCGTTCAAAAGATCAAATCTGGAGAGAAATCCAAGCCGTTGCACAAATTCCAGGGCTCACGTCTGCTCCAAAACTGCAGCCCATTGAAACAAGGCAAATTATGCTGCAATCGGGAATGCGCTCACCATTGGGAATCAAAATCTTCGGGCCTGATCTGAAAACCATTGAATCTTTTGGACTTCAACTCGAGGAAAGATTGCGAACCATTCAGGGAATTGAGCCGTCGAGTGTATTTGCCGAGAGACTTGTTGGAAAACCCTATCTGGAGTTTGATTGGGATCGCCCAGCACTGGCTCGTTACGGATTGATGATGGAGGATGTACAACGCATCATATCGATGGGAATCGGCGGAATGGCTATCTCAGAAACTATCGAAGGACGAGAACGATATCCGATACGTGTTCGATTCACTCGAGAACAGTTCGAATCTCCAGAATCATTATCTCAACTTTTAATCTCCACTCCCACTGGTGCACAAGTCTCATTAGGGCAACTTGCCAACATCACCTATCGACAAGGGCCACAAGCGATTAAGAGTGAGGATAATTTTTTGATTGGGTATGTGTTTTTTGGAAAACAAGACGGATTCTCAGACGGACAAATCGTTGAATATGCTCAGTCTGAGCTCAATGATTTGATCTCATCTGGCAAAATAGAAATTCCAGCAGGAATTCGTTATGAGTTTTCCGGTACCTACGAGAATCAAGTTCGTGCTGAAAAAAGACTCTCCATCATCTTGCCTCTTACTCTAGGACTGATCTTCTTTATCCTATTTCTTCAATTCAGATCAGTGAGTACAACACTAATGATATTCAGCAGCATTTTACTGGCCTGGATGGGAGGATTTATTCTTTTATGGTTTTATGGTCAATCTTGGTTTTTGAATCTGAGCCCCTTCGGCATTGACCTTCAGCATCTCTTCAATATCGAACCCACCTATTTGAGCATTGCCGTGTGGGTTGGGTTTTTAGCTCTTTTTGGAATTGCCGCTGACGGTGCCGTGGTTATGGCGACCTATCTAGATCAACTCTATGCTAAGAACAAACCACAAACTCGATCAGAACTCAGAGAGGTGATTATGGAAGCCGCAAGCAAACGCATTCGCCCTGCACTGATGACAACCGCCACCACCATTTTGGCTTTCATCCCCATATTAAATTCCACAGGAAAAGGATCCGATATAATGATTCCCATGGCGATACCTGGAATAGGTGGGATGTTCGCTCAAATCTTGGCGTTCTTTCTGGTGCCTGTCCTCTATTCGATGTGGAAAGAGAAAGAGCTACCCAAAGAGACAATGGAAAAAGGGTCTAGTTCAAGTTCATCACTAGTAATTTCACTTATTTGCATAACCGCCATCCTCTCAGCTCTACCATTGGAAACGGTGACTGCACAAAATCAAGACGAATCTAAAATCGAGTATGAAACCCTATCAGCTGTAGTGAACAATGATGCAAAGGCCAACAACGAAACCACCTCAGCAACAGTCAGTAACGATTCTCTCACTGCATTCTTGCAAAAAGCGGCTTCCGAAAATCCTGATCTTCTCGCTTCTTTCGCCCGATTCAATGCAGCGACTGCCTCTGCACAGATGATGGGAGAGATTTCCGATCCACAGCTAATGATGGGTCTATTTTTGTCACCAATTGAAACCCGTTTTGGTGGACAATCAACCCGAGTTGGTGTCCAACAAAAGCTTCCCTGGTTTGGAATAAGAAATCTCGAAAAATCCATTGGGGCTGATCTCTTATCCATTGCTTACTGGCAATTTATTGAAGATCGAAATCGGATTTTCTATCAAGTGAGAAGCACCTGGTACCAGCTTTATTTGACTCATCACTCTCAACGGATTGTAGAAGAACGACTCGCATTACTTTCATCTTTCTATCAAGTAGCCTTAAAGCGATATGAAACGGCTTCTAATAGCCAAGTTGATTTAATTAGGCTTCAAATTGAGATCGATGAAATCGAGTTGAGATTGCACACCTTGAAAGAGACGTACGAGGTGCTGGTTGACCAATTCAGAAGTTTAACCGATCGAGGGGTTCTATCTGAATTTTCCTCTCCATCTAAAGAAATCCTTGAACTTCCAATTCCAGACACTCTCAGCCTTCATCCACTACCTTTTGCAAAAGATCAACTTTTGGATCGTGTGCTCGAGATGAATCCAAAGATGATTATGGCAATTCAAATGAATGAACTGAGGGAGAAAAAAGAACAATTAGCCAATCGCCAGACCCTACCCTCTTTTGGCTTGGGTGCTGACTGGATTAAGATCGATGAACGAGATATGATTTCGAGTCCTGACAACGGGAAAGATGCCTGGATGGTCTCTTTTGGTCTTTCTTTACCCATCAATCGTGGCAAAAATAGGGCGAATATCGATGAAGCCAGATTTCAGAATGAGGCTACTCAATTTTATTTTGAATCCGTCAGAAAAGAGCTCTCAAACGAGCTAGCTCGAGCCTTTCAAGAATTACTTGACGCAGAACGAAGGGTATCACTGTATCAGGGCACCCAACTCAGTCGAAGCAAACAAGCTCTGACCATCTCAATGAAGGCCTATTCCACTGGTGAAGGGTCTATTGATCAGTGGATCCAACTGCAACAAATCGATCTTCAAATCAGCCTAAATCGAGAAAAAGCCATTGTGGATTATCTGACAGCTTGGGCGAAGATCGTTAAACTTTGCGATTTGGATTCCGAATGGTTTGAGACTGAACCACTTGATGTTGAATGACCCGGGCAAAAAGCTTAGTAAACCAACAACTAACACACAGCAAACTCCAAAACAAAACTCAGTAAACCCAAAATCCCAAAAACTATGAAACAGACCTTTATCATAGATCATCTTCGAACTTTAATCATCTCGATGATCACGTGCTTGTTTTTCATTAGTATGGCATGTAACTCCCCAGATGATTCAAAAAATGCAACAAAAAGTGAACAGGATCACTCTCAGCATGAGGCAGAAGACCATTCAATGCACGGTCACGACGGAGAAATTAGTGGTGAACAGAGTCAGATCTACACGTGCAGTATGCATCCACAGGTAAGAAATGAAGCCCCTGGCAGATGCCCAATTTGTGGGATGGATCTGATTCCTGTAGCCGACGAAACTTCGGTGGAAGATAGCACTGAAACTGAGGTCGAAAATGGCGATCAGATTGGGATCAATGGTAAAATCCAAATTTCAACAAATTCTCCTACATCCTCCAACCTGAAAGAAGTGACCCATAATCATACACCCGCTTCAAATTCACTGAATAGTGGGGCTATGCTCTCTCGTGCATTCGCCTCACAGTCTTCCATTGTTCTGGCTGAAGTAACGTGGAGTGATGCTCTTATTGAACAGACAGTTCCCGGAAAAGTCATGGTCTCGAAAGATGGGATTCGAGTTCAAACCGCACACGTTTCAGGACGCATTGAGGAGCTATATGTCCGTGAAGATGGTGAATTTATCCAGGCAGGTGAGCCTATAGCCTCTATATATTCACCAGAGTTAATCAGTGCTCAAAAAGAGCTTCTTGAGGCTTATAAACAGCGAATTGAGTCTCCCGATTTGTACGAAGCTGCAAAAACCAGACTTAAAAACTGGGAAATTACAGATGCACAGATCCATGACATCGTGCAGTCTGATAAAGTTCTTAATCAAATTGATGTGATGGCAGACTATTCGGGATACCTCGATCAAAAAAGAGTAGAAGTTGGTGAGTATGTCAACCCAGGTTCTGCTCTACTAAAAATAATCGATTTAAGTACTGTTTTGATTTCATTAGATGCCTCCGCACTTCAATCTCCTTGGATCCAACTAGGTGATCGGGTCAAGATCGATTCAGATCTCAGTATTGATGCAAAAAATCATGTTTTGGATGGAATTGTAGAATTTATCTCACCTGTCGTACACCCAACAAGACAAACCACAGAGATACGTACGGAGGTTGACAATACATACAAGTCTCTTCGTCCCGGCATGCTGGTTGAAGCCCGAATTACATCCCAATTTTCAGAAGAACCTGTGCGGGTGATTCCCTCCTCGTCAGTACTTTGGACTGGCGAGTCATCACTTGTTTACGCTGCTCATGAGATGAACAATAGCTGGCATTTCACGCTAAAAAGGGTTTCCATAGGCCCGAGATTTGGAGATCAAGTGACCGTTTTATCTGGGCTGGAAATCGGCGAGCTTATTGTTAAAAATGGTGCCTTTAAGATTGATGCTGTTTCACAATTATCTGGAAATATGAGCATGATGTCATCGAATGGTACTGATGGGCATTTGAGCCATCACTAAAATAATTGAGCTTTTTTTTAGAAGTAATTTTTTGACGTGATCAACAGATAAAATGGTTCTAAATGCTTCAAGACGAGATTTCGACATAGTAGCCTGCTAATTTGACTCAATTTCGTGATCTTCATAGAGATAAGGGTCTCCTATAGTCGCATCATACTTACTCAGTGCATAGGGAAAGCCTTCCTGATCCAGCGTTACATACACCTCCTCCAATGAGTGCCAACTTCTACCAGCCACCCATAATTGATGACGTAATCGGGTAATGGTTCCCAGCATAGTGCGTTGAATCCTGAATAATTCGTGAAACTGACCGGATGTGGGATTGTACTCATCAATGGTATATGGTGTCAAATCATAGTAATTAGTCAATCTTGAGAAGTAATCTAATATCGATTGAATATCAGAATAAGTATATCTCAACCAAGTGTTTTTACGATAAATAGGACCACCCGGTTTTTCCTCATCGAGTTCAGATCGATGAATCATTAGTTGCACGGGCAAAGTGCCATTGCCTTCATGATACTCGATTCGAGTGGTATCTGAGTGTATGGCCCCTCTCATCCCATTCTCCACCCTGACAGAGAGCCAATGTTTATTTCGACATTCAAAATGTGTCTGAATAGTATCATGTAGTGTTGAATCAATTAGCGAATAACGTAGTTCTCGAATCCTCTCTAGTCGTCCTAGGGAATCATAATTCACTCGAAGATGCAAGAATAAGTACTGACGTATCGAATCCTGTACGTAAGAGCGTTGTTCCAACGGATAACCGCGATCATCATATTCGTACTCAGTAATGAAAACAGTTGTATCAGGATTTATGCCCTGTCGTACACGTAAGCGAGTGAGCAATCCTTTTTCATTGTGCTGCATCTGAACCTGATCTGTAATTTGCCAGATCTGTGATTGACGGAGATTTCGATCCCGTTTTCGAATCAAAATTCCAGTCATTCGTCCTTTATTTACCCCAAACGAATACTCATTGATTTTTGTGGATGAGCTTAGATTATTTTCAAGATTCTCTTCAACTTGCAAAAGAAGCTCCGGTTGTCTTGAAACCACTTCTAATTCATCCACTAGTCGCATTAAAAAATGATCTTGAGAAACAGACTGAAAAATGGGACTTCTGTAGAGTGTATTCTTCAAGTAAGTTTCAAATCGCTCTACGCGAATTTCCAGAGGCGTGGTTTGTTCCGCCTTTTTTGCCTGTGCTAGGAGTTGAAAGGACAGCAATTGAAATAACAATAAAAAAAGTGCGCTTCGATTCATGATTTTCACGTGCTTATTCATGACTATGATTAATTCTAAAACGAAGTTGTTAACTCTTATAGGGAAAGTCGTTGAGTACATGGAGTCAATCTAGGTAGGCAGAAGTCTGTTGTCAGTGTAGTAGCCCTGCGAACGATTCAACAGCCCTTAGAGTTTGAATAACGGTTACTTTTTAACCCTTCGACTCATTTTTTAATCCCTCAAACATCAAATTCTATGAAAAACCAGGTCGTCATTATTGCTGGAGGAAGCGGAGAAATCGGGGAAGCGGCAGGAAGATTATTTGCCAAAGCAGGCGCTAAAGTGATATTGGCTGCTCGGAATCGTATAAAAGCCGAAGCTACGGCCGCTGAGCTTAATCAAGCTGGTGCAGAAGTTTATGTAATGGACTTAGATGTGACCTCCTCAGACTCGATCAAGCGACTGGTTCAGGAGGTAGTTGGAAGTCTCGGACGAATCGATATACTCGTAAATGCCTTTGGCGCCGGGATGATTCTACCCATTGAAGAGGCTCAAGAAGCGGATATTCGTCGCGTTATGGAAGTGAATACATTAGGCACGATTTTGCTCACACAAGCCGTAATTCCGGTCATGACAGAGCAAAAATCGGGTAAAGTAATTCAAATTCCAGGCATTATCGGCAAACATGTGATGCGCGGCTCTTCAATCTATTCCGCATCCAAATTTGCGGTCGTCGGGTTCACAAAAGCTCTGGTGGAAGAGCAAAAACGCAACGGAATCGGCTTCTCGCTACTCTATTTAGGCGGTGTAGGGACTCAATTCTGGGATTCAGACATTGTGCAGATGCGAGTGCAGAAGGAGAAAATGTTGACTGCCAATGAAGCCGCAAAAGCAATATATTACGCAGCATCACAGCCATCGCCGGGAGTATTGAACGAGTTGGTGATTCAGCCTGATTCACACCAGATGGTGTAATTTGCGTACAAAAATTTATGAGTCGAAAATCCGAACAGTCTGCGAAGGTCGGGAAAGCCGAGAGGGGCGAGAAATCCACAAATGTCGGCCAGACTGCTCAATCTGCGAAATCTGCGAGATCCGCCCAATCGATCCCCAAAGAGCTTCAAGGCCTCGTCTACTGGGCGATTAAGTCGCTCGGACTGGCCATCAAGTCAGAGTATGGTACTCAGACGTTTCGTCGTGTGGAATCGATTCGCAAGAGCATGAAATCGATTCGGAGCACCGAGGTCGAGGAGACGTTGACGGTTTTACACAAGCAGGCCAAGGGGTTGGGGCGGTTTGAGGATGGGGAGTTGTTTCGGATTGCGCACTCGTTTGCGCTGATGCTTGAGCTCATTAACAGCTGTGAATCCGCCTATAGAACGTATAGAATTCGCCAACGGGCGCCACTGGACATCAAGTATAAACCGCGGGCAGCCAATTTTGTCTTCACCGCACA
>JAURMN010000169.1 GCA_030830725.1 Balneolales bacterium
AACGGCTGATTTCTTTGAATTGGCTGAGCTTATGGCCCTGGATGCCCTGGATCGAAAAGAGTCTTGTGGCTGTCACCTTCGTGAAGAGTTTCAGACCGAAGAGGGTGAGGCGATTCGTAACGATCAGGACTATTCCTATGTCGCGGCGTGGGAATTTGGCAGCGTCAATGGCAAACTAAATACTACGCTGCACAAAGAGCCCTTGAACTTTGAGTTTGTGGAACTGAAGCAACGTAGTTATAAATAAGGCTGGACTGATTTTCCAGCCCCTTAACCCAGTGCAGAGAACTAAAATTGTGAGTTGATTATGAGTCTTATGACCATTCACCTAAAAATCTGGAGACAAAAAGGGCCTCAAGTAAAAGGCCAATTTCAGGATTATACCCTGAACACAGTGAACGAGCATATGTCCTTTCTGGAAATGCTGGACGTGCTCAACGAAGAGTTGATCTTGAAAGGTCTTGAGCCCGTTGAGTTTGATTACGACTGTCGAGAAGGAATTTGTGGCTCCTGTAATCTTGTGATTAATGGTCGCGCACACGGCCCGAAAAAATTGACGGCTGCATGTCAGCTCCATATGCGGAATTTTAAAGATGGTGATTCAATTGTAATCGAACCGGCTCGTGCCGAGGCTTTCCCGGTGATTAAAGACTTGGTGGTGGATCGAAGTGCCTTTGATCGTATCATCGCTGCAGGAGGATATATTTCGGTGAGAACGGGTTCTGCACCGGAGGCCAATTCGATTCCGGTAGAACAGCATGATGCCACCTCAGCGTTTGATTTCGCAGCGTGTATCGGGTGCGGTGCTTGTGTGGCTGCTTGTCCGAATTCCTCAGCTTCCCTATTTACAGCGGCTAAAATTGCTCACTTAAATAAATTCCCACAGGGAGAGCTTGAGCGTCGTGACCGTGTGGTAGCGATGGTGGATCAGATGAACGAGGAAGGGTTCGGAGATTGCTCTAATTTCGCGGAATGTGAAGCAGTTTGTCCCAAAGGCATTAGCATTTCCGGTATTGCTGAAATGCGACGCGACTACCTCAAAGCCATGGTCGGAGTTTAATGAATCTTGGCCAAAGCCGATCTCTACTTATCTGCTAAACAAGCTCTTCAACGTTACTGGGGATACGATACATTTCGCCCCGGTCAGGATCAGGCCGTTCACTCTATTCTAGAGGGTAAGGACACCCTCGTTTTGTTTCCTACGGGAGGCGGTAAATCCATCTGTTTTCAAGTTCCGGCACTGGTATTGGACGGTCTCACACTGGTGATCTCCCCGCTGATTGCACTCATGACCGATCAAGTGGACCAGCTTACAAAGCGCGGAATCCCGGCGACGTTTTTGAACGGCACGTTGTCGGTGCGAGAATTGGAACAGCGGTTGGTTAATGCGCGGAATGGAATGTATAAATTGCTATATGTGGCTCCTGAACGCTTATCTAGTGGAGCGTTTCAAGCGGAATTGTCCGGGCTGAATGTGAGTTTTGTGGCGGTTGATGAAGCGCATTGTATTTCGGAGTGGGGGCATGATTTTCGACCCTCGTACCGGCAGATACGGAACGCGTTGGGGGAATTGGCGGGAACAGTGCCGTGGATGGCCCTTACCGCTACCGCTACACCTGAGGTGCGGCAGGACATTGTACACTCGCTGGGATTGCGCGAGGTGTCGGTTGTGGCCCTGGGATTTGCGAGGAAGAATTTGACGTGGTGGGTGGTTCGCACGGCGGATAAACAACAGGAACTGATCAAAACGGTGCTCCACGCTAACTCTCTTGGGAGTGGAATTGTCTATGCGTCCACTCGACGAGAATGTGAAGTGTGGGCAGAGCGTTTTACTCGAAAAGGGATCCCTGCCAAAGCGTATCATGCCGGATTACTGCCTGAAGTACGCAATCAGGTGCAACTAGAATGGATTAACGGGAATATTCCACTAGTGGTCGCGACAAACGCGTTTGGTATGGGGATCGATAAGCCCGATTGTCGTTATGTAGTTCACTTCAAAATCCCGTCTACATTGGAGGCGTATTATCAAGAAGCCGGCAGAGCCGGTCGAGATGAGCAAAGAGCCTATCCAATACTATACTATTCACCTGAAGATATCCAGGAATCGAGAAAGGCTATCGAACGCTCTTATCCCTCTTTTGAGCGTTTGGAAACGGTTTATCGAGTGCTGGGGGACGAACTGGGACTGGCCGTTGGAGAGCAAATGCGCGAGTCGGAAGAACTTTCCATAGATCGTGTTTCGAAGCGTGGTGAGATAACTCTTCATGAAACTGAATCCGCTTTACGCGTATTGAACAAACTGGGTGTGGTGGATCTAGATCCTCGAGAAGAGAGACAACTTCGGATACGGAGTCGACTTGATCGCGATCGGTTCGAAAACGCTCTTTTAACCATGCAGGTGGAAAAGGCGGAGTTTCTGGATCGACTGGTGCGTTTGATGGGATCCGGTTTTTTTATGGAAGGAGAGTGGATGGCGGAAGATGAATTAGCAGGAAAGTTGGATCTTCGCTCAGGATCACTCCAAAAAGCATTGGCGATCCTTGATAAAGAAGATCAGCTCTTGGAAGTAGAACAAATAGAGAAGCAGACTTGGGTTCGATTACGAGAACATCGACAAAAGTCATTTCCGTTGTGTGAGTCAGAAACCGAGGCTTACCGTGAGATTTTGCTACAGAAACTCGATTATGTGCAACAATATGTGGAAACGGAAGGGTGCAGAGAAATCTATTTGAGAAGTTATTTTGGTGAGACAGGGGCAGAACCATGTGGCGTTTGTGATCGGTGCAAGGAAGATTCAGGGGCTGGGGGAGCGTTTGGAGAAAAGGAAGAGATGTCTGCTTCAGATCAGGTTCTGGCTTCTTTGGTCAACTCCGGACCCCTCGTTGCAAGCCATCTTAAACAAATGACCGGTTTATCTTCTGGAGTTTTACGCCGTGTGCTGGCACGGTTGCTTCGAGATGAACGTGTGGTGGTGAATGCCAAAACCGCTGAATATTCGATTCCGAAACGAAGAGAGTAAACGGAACTTGGTAGAGCAGAAAAGGGTGTAAGGTCCGAGCCCGCCAATCAGGGTCGGGATTGTTGTGCTGAGTTTTGCAGCCGAATATAATCGCTGATCGATTCCATCTCGCGTTGCACCTCATCGCGCAGGCGATTTATCCTCTCGATCTGCTTTTTCGGATCCTGTTCATAAGCTCGATGTGTGGCGAAAAAGAGGTCTTTGGTGGTGCCAAATCTCGAAAAGAGTGCTTGATGAGTGGAATCAAGTGCGGCACTATCGGTTTGTGTGTCAAAGAGTTGATTGGTGATGATAAACTCGAGCAACACTTGTTCATAATTGGCCTCTGATAGCAGGTCTTCAGGGCTAATCGTCTTGTCAGAGTTGGTAAATCCTGGTTTGTAATCGGTAAACGAGCAACCTGAAAGACTCCAGGAAATGGTACTTAACGCCAAAATGAAGATTATTTTTTGCCATTCAGTCCACATGATCAGGGGGCTTTTGGATTCAAGGGGCGCAGTGTCATCTCATTAATTAAAAAATTATCCGGTGTCTCCAGCAAGAACATGACCGAAGACGAGATATCTTCCGGTCGCATCATATTATCGTGGGTATCCATACCCAGTGGTTCAAAAAACTCCGTTGAGATCGATCCTGGAAAGATACAACTTACTTTTATCCCGTCTTCGCGTAACTCTTTGAAAAGAGCTTCGCTGAATCCTCTTAGCGCAAATTTGGTGGCATTATAGACCGATATAGTGGGGTTTCCCATTAACCCTGCAACCGATGACACATTCACGATATGACACACGGCCGGATTTTGTTTCATCAATGGAACCAGTAATCTTGTTAGATAAAAAACGGCATTCATATTGGTGCTCATCATCTGATCAAACTCAGCAGGAGCCATTTTCTCAACCGGGGAGAAGCGTCCGTATCCTGCGTTATTGATTAGAATGTCTGGAAGCTTACCCGAATCTGAAGAAAATGTTTGTTCTACCCAGGTAGAAAGGGACTTTTCACGCGTAATGTCCATCACAAGAGGGATAAATTTACCCTTATTGTCCGAGGAATTTAGTTCTTCTTGAAGAGCGATAAGACGATCTTCTCGGCGCGCAATGCCGTATACAATGGCTCCTTTTTTGACTAAATCACGACTAAATTCGGCACCAATTCCGCTACTTGCACCTGTGACTACGGCCACTTTACCACTTAATTGCATAATTCTTCGGATATTTAGGTATAGGTCATTAGTTTGAATTCAGAAGATGGTTAAACATACCATAATCTGCATCAATCTTCATTGCCATCTTTTTTAAACAACGCTCAGCAAAATCGCGTTCTTTCCATGTACGTTGATATCGGAAATTCCAGAATAAAATTGGCTCGAAGAGTCGGGGATTCGACTTACGAAGATGAGACTTGGGAAATGACGGCTTCTTGGGATCGACACGATCCTTTGGCAATTCAGCAACTGGCGAAATTACTCAAGAACGAGAGCCCAATCACAGGAGTGAGTGTAGTTAGAGAGTTATCAGAGAAGTTGGAGGCTTTACTTGCCGGTAAAATTAAGTGGGTATACTCTGGCCAAATTCCACCAGACAGGTCACGCTATTATGATGTGACTTCACTGGGCACAGACCGTTTTTTACTTGCAGATGCGGCGTGGAGAGCCTCTGGGTGTGAGGCTAATGTGGTGGTCATCGGAGCCGGTACGGCTTGCACACTCGATTTAATGAATCACGAGGGGATTCACCAGGGCGGTGCTATTTTACCCGGCATGGGTCCCTTGCAAAAAGCATTCGAATGGTCTATGCCAGGACTTCCACTGGTTGAGGCCTCAATTCCGGAGAATTGGCCGGGAAGATCCACCCGAGAGGGGATACAATGGGGTCAGGCGGGCCTTTTGCGAGCAGCTCTTCAAGAACGACTGGCAGAAAGTATTCGATTTTTCACCGAAGTCAGTGGGGGTTCCATCGATTTGACGATCACGGGTGGCGATGCCGAATGGATTCAATTCATATTGGATGGTACACCAAAAGAGATACGGACAGTGAGTATGGATCCGTGGCTACTTTTTAAAGGGCTGGAGGCTTCAAAATTGTGGTGAGATCGATTATTTCGCTCGGCTGAGTGTATTCAGTGACGCATCATAGTCCACTTTGTAGTCACGAATCGCTCTAAAAATCGCCGATGCCATAATATCTTGGCCGTATTCACTGGACAGATATTTAGCCTCATTGGGATTGGAAATAAACCCGAGTTCAACCAAGATCGCAGGCATCGAAGCATGATAGAGAACCATAAAACCTGCCTGTTTTACTCCGCGGCTTCGTCTTCTAGCTCGCTCGTTGAATTGATATTCGATATTCCCTGCTAGGAGCTGACTGTTCTGTAAATATCCGGCATTCGCTAATTCATAAATCAAAATCTCTTCTTCCGTCAGCTCTGTTTTTTTGCTGTTTTCTTCAAATCGAATGACGCTGTTCTCTTTTTTCATAGTTTCAAGCGCATCATCGGTCTTCGCCAAACCCAAGAAAAATACTTCGGATCCATAGGCATTTCGATTTGAGAACGCATTGCAGTGAATAGAGACAAAAAGATCTCCTTGAGCACGGTTGGCGATACTTCCCCGCTCGTGCAGTTCTACAAAGGTATCCCCGGTGCGGGTATAGACGACCTTAACTTCCGGCAGATAAGTTTCGATATATTTTCCGACTTTTTTGATGACACGTAAGGTGATTTCCTTTTCTCTAACACCTCCATACCCAATAGAACCAGGATCATGTCCTCCGTGGCCGGCATCCAGCACCACGACATCAAATTTGAGATTATTCCGAATTTGAGAATAAGAGACATCTTCTGTTGAACTCGGCTGTGCAGGAGGAACTACTTGAACAGAGGATCGTGCATCCGCGTCATTTTGGGCTCTTCGACCTCTCCGACCGGACTGTGAATCCAACTCAGAAGGAGCTGAAACTGAGTTTTCTACTACCGTCGGCGTAGAGAAACTCTCGACCCAATCGATCTGAGGGATCCCATCTGTGAGTAACTCAAGCTCTAGAGGGGTCGTTTTCTCAAGTGCGATGAGTAAATCACTCCCGGCTTGATCTCGATACATTCGCGATCTGAAAGGAATCTCGTTTGCGATCTCAATATCAAGTCCCAATCCGACAGAAATGAGGGTGGCTTCCACGGACTGTAGGGGATCGGAAAGTGTTTGGTTCGACGTTTTTTGTAACGTCAGCTGATTTCCATAGAGGAGGACCTGAATGAGATTCACCTTTGGCTGCACTAAAACAAAGGAATCAATAACCGCAGAGGTGTGGAGCCGTATGACATAGCCCAATCCATCGCCTCGTGGAGTACTGGTAATTCGCTCTATAACCGGATCTGAGGATACTGAGAGAATATTCTGACTCACATTCTCTGCAGACGCATTTGTGAATGAGAGAGTTAAAAAGAGCAGTAAACCTGTAATGGTGCGAAAAGGTAATTTAGAGTAACGATTGACTGGCATGAGGGATACCATCGCTGAGCGGATTAAGCAGAACGCAATGCATTTCAATATAAGGATTTATGTGAAATCAACTTAGTAAGACGCTCATTTGAGGAAAAGTGAGTTGTACAGCGCTCGTTCTTTGAAAGAGCAGGAAAATAAACGGGGAATTACGTACCATATGTTCGAAGAGATCCCATTTCAATGAATATTTTAGCTGTAGAACCTTTTTATTCCGCTTCCCATAAAGCCTTCTTGAAAGGGGTGGAGGCTCATTCGCGTCACAAAATCCTTCCTGTCAAACTTCATTACAAGGGCTGGAAATGGAAAATGCACGGGGATTCGGTACAATTGGCTAGAATGACAGGGCAAGTAAAGGAGAAAATCGATCTTTTGCTGGTGAGTTCGATGACCAATCTTCCTGCCTATCTCGCCTTGACCAATCCGCGCTTTGCCATGACGCCAAAAGTGATGGTGATGCACGAAAATCAGCTCACTCAACCCTTACCTGAGGGAGAGGAGCGCGATTTGACCTATTGTTATGTTAATTATTTGAGCATGCTCTCCGCTGATCGGCTTTTGTTTACGACTCAGTTTCACTTGGATGATTTTTTACAGGCTCTACCAGAATTTTTAAAGCATTATCCGGAGGATACGGAATTTGATGCTGTTGAGGTTATTCGATCCAAAAGTATTGTGCTTTCACCTGGTCTGGACTTATTGCGATTTGACGCACAACCCGATCTTCGCTCGCAAAACAAACGTCCGGTAATCGTCTGGAATCAACGTTGGCAATTTGACCGGAATCCGGCCATGTTTTTCCGCGTGATGAATCGGTTATTTGACATTGATCTGCCCTTTGAGCTGATTTTGGCAGGGGATTCCGAACATGAAAAACCGGCTGAATTCAACAAGGCGCTAGAACGGTTTGGTGAATACATTACCCATATTGGGTATGTGGAAGAGTTTGAACGATATAGTGAATTGTTACACAAGG
>JAURMN010000170.1 GCA_030830725.1 Balneolales bacterium
GGATGGTCATGCCGGCGCAGTTTCGAAATCTCAAATGGCCTCTGGAATCACTCTTTGCGCTGCTACTTGCAGGATGGTTTGGAATAAGTTTTTTCTTGGGGATTCGTCAAAACGGAGAGGTCATGCCAGCCTTATGGGAGTTAAGAGCCCTTGCGACATTTTTTTTGATCTTATTTCTTACTCCCGTGGTTCTGAAAGAGATCCGTGAGATCAAGATTCTTTTCTGGATTCTGTTGATCCCGATTTTGGTGAAAGCCGTTCAGGCTATTCTACGATTCATTGAGTTGGGATTTTCTACTGGGGGCTATCCTACACTTACCAGCCACGAAGATGCAGTGTTTATCAACACACTATTTATCCTTTGTCTTGCTCTCTGGGTCTATAAAGCTACTGGATTGTTTCGTTTTATGCTTACTTGGATGTTGCCGATCCTGTTGGCTGGTTTTTTTCTGGGAATGAGGAGAGCAGCCTATGCTGCATTGTTAGTCAGTATAGTCGGATTTATTCTTATGCAACCCCGAGACATGTTGGTTCTTATTGCTCGCCGATCGATTCCATTTGCGATCGCAGGATTTGTTTATGGGGCAGTATTCTGGAACAGTACCCATCCCTTTGCCATGCCTGTTCAGTCCATTAAATCTGGACTTTTCGCACAGGACGCAAAGATTTCAGGTTCTCCATCTACCCTCTCAGAGGAGTATTATTCCAACCTTTATCGCTCCATAGAAAATTATAACCTTGCCGAAACTGTCAAAAGTGATCTGTTGACAGGTGTAGGGTTTGGGAGCAAATACCTTATGCCAATCCCTCTGGCAACTATCTCTTTTCCCTTACGCGATTATATCCCTCATAACCAGATACTGTGGGTGTTTGCCAAAAGCGGACTGATTGGTTTTTCGCTCTTTTGGCTCTTTTTTTTCTCCACGCTTGGCAGGGGAGTACGGACGCTTCATCGACAGGAAGATCCTGATCACAAAGCTCTGATTACACTCTCTGTACTGGCGATTCTAAATCAACTAGTAACCTCATTTTTTGATCTTCAATTAACATACACGAGGAATATGGTCTATCTCGGATTTTTACTTGGAATGATTTGGATAGTCGCTGGAAGAGCGGAAAAGCATCCGATGAATCAGAGAATTCATCCTAAAAATTGAGCAGACCGATGAAGGATCAATCCCTTTTTACCAGCGTGGGTAAAAACCTATCTGTATTGGGAGTCGCACAAATGGTTACCTGGATTTCGAGTTTTTTGCTCTTGATGTTTCTCCCGAAATATCTGGGAAGTCAGGAATTTGGACTCTTATTTGTCGCATTATCCGTGCGAGAGATCTTATCTATGATAATTGATTTTGGCGGCAGCCATAGGATTCCAAAATCAATTGCGCAAGATCCGCTTCATAAACGTCAGATAGTAGCTCAATACCTATTACTCAGAATTGTAATCTGGATGGCAATAACCCTTCTGATTCTGTCTTCAGGATGGATTTTTGGTAAAGGTGAAGACCTGATGCCTTTGATTGAAATTTTTTTACTGGCAAATCTCTTTGAAGGAATATCCAAGACCTATCGCTCTTTTTATCAGGGTATTGAGCAGATGAAACTTCCTTCACTCTCCCTGATTTTGGAAAAGATAGTTGTCTCGATCTTTGCTATTGGATTTCTTCTTTCCGGCGCGAATGCCTTCTCTATTGCTGTTATTTTTACGGCCGGCACACTTCTTAATCTCCTTTTTTTGTGGGGAATGTCTCGCAAAGATCTTTCTGTGCAACTAAAGTGGGATCCAGCTATGAAATCTACAGCTCGCATTGCGATGCCTTATTTTTTATGGTCGCTTTTCTCGATGATTTACTTCCGAATTGATGCCTTGATGCTTCATGCTTACTCCCCGGATGTGGTTGCCGGCTGGTATGGAGGCGCCTATCGGTTTTTTGATGCGGTGATGATTCTTCCAGCCTTATTAAAAGTGGCACTCTTTCCTGTTTTTTCAAGACTAGCATCCGACTCCACGCATCGACTCGAAGATGTGTTTGAAAAAAGTCTTCGATTTACCGTACTCATGGCGATCCCTATCAGTCTTGTGGTTTTTCTTTCTGCTTCATGGGTCATCGACTTTTTTATGGGATTGGAGGACTATGAACCCTCGGTTGTTATCCTTAAGATTTTCTGTTTGGCAATCCCACTTATGTTTGCCGATTTTATTCTTGGCAGTATTCTTGTAGGTTCTGCAAATCGACAATCATATTGGGCCGGAGTCGGTTTTGCGGCAATCCTGTTGAACGTATCCCTAAATCTTTGGCTGATTCCTCTATTCCAGGATCTAAATGGAAACGGGGGTGCCGGCGCAGCTATCGCAACGGTTATTACGGAGGGATTTATTTTGGGGTCGGCTCTTTTTTTGATTCCAAGATCCTACTATCGCAATTTTCAACTCGATCGATACGGAAAACTGATCGGGGTTCTCATTCTATTCTTTGGGCTTCTATGGGTGATGCAGACAAGCAAAGTCTCGCCACTTGTCCAATTGTTCGTCACCTTGATTCTCTTTGGGTTAACCTTGTGGGGTTTCAGTTTCATTTCCAAAGATGAGCGTATTCAGCTAGTCAGGTTCTTACAGGGATTTTTTGGCCTCAAACGTCCTTTTCAAAAATCTATTTCTTCCCATTTTGGAGGTTCTAAATGAAGTCATCCTCTCCGTTGACAATTCTACATCTAATGCCCTATTTACCAACTCCACCCCACTTTGGTGGTGCAATGCGCATGTTTCATCTACTCAAGCACCTTCATCAGCGTTATCAGGTATATGTGATCGCCTATGGCGATCATGGGGATGAGGATGAATTTTATCAAGAATTCCCGGCACTAAAGGATAGAAGTCTGATTTTACGACGACCAGACAATGGACGACGGATTCGACTTCGTCAGTTGCAAGCCTTCTTGTCCGATCACAGTTATTGGTATACAAAAACCTTTTCCGATCAAATGCAGATGGCTATTGATCAGGTAACAACTTCGATCCATTTTGATGTGATTTTATTTGAATTTCCAATGCTTGGACAGTTTCGATTTCCGAAGTCTGCAACCCGAATCATGGATTCTCATAATGTGGAGTATCATTTATTGCAGAGAATGAGTGCCGTGAAACAAGATCTATTTCGAAAATTGTTTTATCAGCGTGAATCACAAAAAATCCATCGAGAAGAAAGGCAAATTGCAGGTTCCCAGGATGCACTGTTCGTGACTTCTGCCGCGGATGCAGCTCTGTTTGAAGAACTCGTTCCGGAGACCCCAAAAATTATCATTCCAAATGGAGTGGATACTGATTTTTATAGACCTTTTAATGGAAAATCGTCTTCGCGAAAAGAGACCACGTCTACGTTGGTTTTTTCAGGTATGATGGGATATGTGCCCAATTATGATGGCATTATGTATTTCATTGAAGAGATTTTTCCGCTAATTCAACAAAAAAGACCCTCTGTGAGGTTGCGTGTGGTGGGGAAAAACCCACCTGAAATCTTGAAAAGAAAGAAAAACTCACAAATTGAAATAACAGGGTTCGTAGAGGATGTTCGCCCCTACATTCATGAATCGGATCTCTATGTGGTTCCGTTGCGAATGGGAGGTGGAACCAGACTTAAAATCTTACAGGCTATGGCAATGAAAATCCCCATTGTGAGTACCTCCATTGGGGCAGAGGGATTAGATGCCATTGACGGGGATCACCTTTTGCTTAGGGATCATCCTAAAGAGTTCGCGGAGGGAGTTTTTGAACTCATTGAAAATGTATCAAGAAGACACAAAATGGCTGAAAAGGCCTATCAGTTTGTAAAAGAAGAGTATGACTGGCGTAAGATCGGAGGAAGAATTGATGCAGCATTGTCTTATTTGATGAATAAGAAAAATGGAAAATTAGCGTCCGAAATTCTCAAGTCGTCTGTGGAGAAATCGAAACTTCTTAACGCTGCCCGATTGACTTGAAACGGTCAGCATTCGAGCGTCTAAACTCTCAGTAATGGAGTTTACTTCAAGCGTCGGTCATTATTGAAGTGATAAAATACTAGTTAATAATCGGGAGAACAGGATGGATGTATCTGAAAAAATAGTATCAAGAAAAAACTTTAATAAATCTAAGCAAAGCACTGTAATACAACTTGTTATAACTTCAAAAGAAGAGCTAAAGAGACTCTCGGAAGCGTGGAATAAACTTTGTGATGATTCTGGTGCATTCATTCAATCCAGACCGGAGTGGGTCTTGGGCTGGTGGGATGAATTTGGGAGTGGGCCTTTTCGAAAACTGCAAGTTATCACCTACTGGTCATCTGGGATTTTAATAGGGATAGCTCCCTTTTACGTAGGATTATCTGTCGTAAAAGGTCATGTTTTGCAGCGAAGACTTCGTCTAATCGGAAGTGGTGGAGCCACCAATGAGGTTTTTGGATTTTCAGATGATTATGGAATCAGCGACTTCTTGGACGTTGTGATTCGACCCGGCTATGAAGAGCAAGTTTCTCAGGAACTTTGTACGTGGCTTCGCGCTCATGAGACCTATTTTGACTATATCCAGTTCTTACACACACGCGAAGATCAGTCGCTGTTTTCGTTCAGCTGGTCCAAAATTCAGTCGAATTCGTTTGAAACTCATCAATTTGTTTCAGATATCTGCCCGTTTATTGATCTAAACGGAAGTTCAAATGTTCGCGATTTTATTGAATCACTACCGTCAAAAAGTGCCCGAAGACGTCTTCGACAGGCGAGGAGTGCGACCACTCAAAAAGAGGTTTATACGACTCGTAAAATTAGATCTGAATCTGAATTACACGTCGCTTACAAGGAACTCATTCGATTGCATCAACAGCGTTGGAATCGTGCGGGATTCCCGGGGATATTTGATGATAAACGATTTGCCCGATTCAGCGAGCCGCTTCTGATCCAATTATTTCAAAAGAATCAAATCCGAGCATATTTGGCTCAGGATCCAAGTTCAGAAGAGGTGATTGCCGTGCGAATTGCTTTATCCGATGGGAAACGATATTACGACTACCTGACTGGATTTGATGATGAGCATCCATTAAGTCGATACCGACCTGGAATCGGTCTGATGACCTTTATGATTGAGGATGCTCTAGCCGACAAAGTGAATACGATTGAACTACTAAGGGGCGAGGAGTCCTATAAATTTGATTTTACGTCGCAGGTGAAAAAAAACTATTATTTGGAAATCCGCACAAAGAGAGCGCATGACCATGCTTTTCAAAATCATCTGGTTAATCAGGCTTCTCGTATTGAAAAAACCATTCGCAGAGAGGAAAAATTAATTCGAACGCAGCTGAATGAACATGGAATACGCGGGTCTTATCTCTATGGAAAACATCGTCTTAAATCTTTAAAAAAGAGGGTAAAGTCTGATAAATATCCTAACTCACGGTCAGATATCGACCACTCCGAACTACAAAACGATCGATCAGAAGTTTTGGCACTTAGTGAAATTGGACTGGTTCACTCCTTGGGTAAGGCATCTATTCCCGTTATCTCCGGAAGTTTTTTTCGGGATAATCCAGCGTTGAATTCGATTTATATTAGCAGGAAAGCGATGTTCTCTCCTTATGATACCCCAGCATTCATCGAAGAGTTAATCGACTTTGGCAAAAAGCAAAATGGCCAAATCGTTCTCATGAGCGATGATGACCGAGCTATCTTGAATATCTCACGTAATCGCCATGTACTCGAGCCTTACTATCTGTTTCGGCTTCCTACAAAGGAGATGGTGGATCGGATTAGTAACAAGCAATCATTTATCGAGGTATGTGAGGAATATGAGTTACCAGCCCCATTCTCTGTATCTGTGCAATCCGAAGAAGAGTTTGTTCAGGTACTTTCGAAATTGACCTATCCGGTGATTATTAAACCACCCTATAAAGAATATTGGTGGACTGAGGCATTTGAAACGCTGGTCGGTACTTATAAAAAAGCTTTTCGTGCCGATGATGAACACTCCTTAAAACAACTCTATGAGCGGATATCCAGAGTTCATCCTTCAATTTTGATTCAGGAATATATTCCGGGTTCTGACCAGCAACATATCAGTGTCAATCTCTTCGTGGATATTCAATCGAATATCAAAGGGCTATTTGCTGCCCGAAAACACAGAGTCTATCCGATTACTGCCGGTGTGGGAAGTTATGTACAACTCATACAGGATCCGGAATTAGTGGAAGTATGCCAGAAGATCGTGAGCTTACTGTTCTTAACCGGCTTGGTAAATATCCAGTTCAAACAAGACGAACGAAATGGTGAGTATAGACTCATTGAAATTCAATTTCGGAATAGTTACTGGGGGTATATAGGCACAGTCGCCGGAATTAATTTACCAAAAATGTATTACAATGATCTTCTGGGACAGCCTCTTCCAGAATTCCCGAGTTCAACCGAGCCTTTTAAATTTTTTGATCTCGGAAAAGACATAAAGGCGGCCATCGACTATATTCGAAATGGAGAATTAACCCTGGGTGAGTGGATTCGAAGTTTCAAAGGTCCGAAAACCTTTCATGGCTTTCAAGTATCAGACCCCGGTCCTGTTTTCCGATATACCGGATATCTCCTGCAGCGTCGCTTCAAAAGATTTTTTCGCAATCCAATCTGAAGTGTGCCATGAAATTCTATCCCATGAAGACCTACAGAAGATCTTTTCCCCGACAACTGAAAATCTTGATGTATCACAGTATCCTGTCTGAATCTTCGAACTCAAATCCCCAGGGAGTCTCTTTATCGGAATTTAAGAGACAGCTGGATCTGATTGACGGAGTGGGGTACCAACCGATCACATTTCGGGATATCGATCGATATGCGAAAGGATTTAGCGAGTTGCCATCAAAGCCTATCATTATAACCTTTGATGATGCCTATCAGAATTTTTACGAGTTAGCCTGGCCCGCACTTTCTGAGAAAGGATGGAAGGCGACTCTTTTTCCACTGGGAGACTCGTCGGTTGTGAAAGCCAATTGGAATTCAAAGAGAGAAATTGAGGATTTGCCACTGATGAATCATGCACAAATCAGAGAGGTGTCTGATGCCGGTATTGAAATTGGATCCCATTCCATGACCCATCCCGATCTTACTCAATGTACTCTTCAGCAGGCCTGGAAGGAAATCTCCGTTTCAAAGTCA
>JAURMN010000171.1 GCA_030830725.1 Balneolales bacterium
GATCAACGCCGTAAATGCAAAAGATGGTGTGATTTATTTCCAATCGACTGAAGTTTCTCCACTCGAACGTCAACTCTATTCTGTGCAATTTGACGGTTCACGTAAAACGCGCATTACAGAAGCACGCGGACGTCATAATATTTCCATCGGCCAAAACGGGAAGTATTTCATTACCCGGTACTCCAACACCGACTCTCCAACTCAAGTGGAACTTTGGGAGACTCGTCGCGGGGGTAAAATGGTGAAGAAATTGGAAGACAATCAGCCGGTGAAAGACTTTATCGCGACTCATGAGTATGCCCCTCGTGAACTCTTTAAGATCACCACGAGTGACGGACGCGAGCTTGATGGGTATATGATCAAGCCTTTTGATTTTGATCCCTCACAACAGTATCCGTTAATTCTAAGCATCTACGGAGGCCCTGGTGCTCAAGGTGTTTATGACCAA
Source organism: Balneolales bacterium (assembly GCA_030830725.1). Taxonomy (GTDB): domain Bacteria; phylum Bacteroidota; class Rhodothermia; order Balneolales; family Balneolaceae; genus JAURMN01. Next base: position 449 of record JAURMN010000171.1, read on the forward strand.
TTTGAAGGGGGCGGATGGAATCAATATCTCGCTCAGCTTGGCTACGTGGTTGTGAACGTGAATAACCGTGGTAGCGGTGTTTATGGCGAGGAATTCGAAAAACAAGTCTATCTACAATTGGGCCTCAAAGAAGCGGAAGATTTTGCAGAAACCGCTCAATTTATGGCCTCCAAACCTTGGATTGACGGAAATCGAATTGCCATTCGTGGGCATAGCTATGGTGGATATATGTCAAGCTTAACCCCATTGCTCTATACTGAGATCTTTAAAGTCGCTCTGGTTGGGGCTCCTGTGACCGACTGGAGACTTTACGATTCGATCTACACCGAGCGCTATATGGGTCTACTTGAAGATAATCTAGACAACTACATCAAAACAGCTGCAACCACCTATGCTGATCGCCTGCAAGCCAAAATGTTCATCGCACACTCTTCCATGGATGAAAACGTCCATGTACAAAATACCATGCAATTAGTTCAAGCGTTTACCGATGCAGGTAAGGATGTAGACTTGCGAATTTATCCTCCAGGGGCTCATGGGGTTGCATATAACCGTGAAAGTTATCTGCTTCTTTATGACACCTATACCAAGTATTTGAACGAGCATCTTCAAGAATTAAACTTTGTAGAGAATAACGTTAACGACTGATAGCTTCCAGAACGATTCAGGTTTTCAAGATCTTGAATACTCCCGGAAACCGTTTAAACTCTCGACAACCAATCCAAGAATTCAGACGTGGTGGCATAAGACGTGGTGGCATGATGCAGATTTTGAAATCGATGACCCTAGAGCAGCTTCAGGAACTCGCTGCTCAAATGGGACACCCCTCCTATCGTTCCACTCAACTCTATGAATGGCTCTGGCAGAAAGGCGTCGATTCGTTCGAGGAGATGACCAATCTACCCAAGGCCTTGAGGGAAGAGCTGGCGAAAGAGTCAGAACCTGGAGGATTACAACTGCTCAAAAAGCAGCAATCTTCCGATGGTACCATCAAATGTCTCTTTGCTACAGGAAAAGAGGGTTCACCTCCTGTTGAGGCAGTGTTGATCCCTGATTTTTATGAAGATGGGGCGGCGAATCGTCTCACGGTCTGTGTCTCCTCTCAAGTGGGCTGTATGTTTGGCTGTGCATTCTGTGCGACAGGAAAAATGGGATACTTCCGAAATCTGGACGCCTGGGAAATCGCCGATCAGGTGCGCCACATCAATCGCATCAGTCTGGAGCTTTACGGAAAGCGGATCACCAATGTCGTTTACATGGGAATGGGTGAACCTCTACATAATTTCCGAGCCGTATTGGATTCGTCTGAAATTCTGACCCACAAACTTGGCATCGGACTCTCTCCGCGCCGGATCACCGTATCTACTGTGGGGCTCTCCAAGCAGATCAAACAATTAGCTGATGAAGAGGCTCCGTTCTTTCTGGCGATTTCACTTCATGCCGCCAATGACGCGAAGCGTAATCAGATCATGCCGATTAATGAGTCTTTAAATCTCGATGCCTTACGCGAATCACTTCAATATTATCACAAAAAACTCGATCGAGCGGTAACCTACGAATATCTTCTTTTTGATCAGTTTAATGATTCCGTAGAAGATGCCCGTCAACTAAGTAAAATCGCGGGTTGGATTCCCTCCAAGATCAACATCATCATGTACAACAACGTGGCTGGTGTGAGCCTGAAAAGAGCCCGGGAAGAGCGTTTGAATCTATTTATGAGAGAACTTGTTCGGTTGGGCGTGAGAGCTACTGTTCGCAGAAGCCGGGGAGATGATATTGATGCAGGGTGTGGTCAATTAGCCATTCGAGAAGGAATTAAGCCCGGAAAAACGATACGTAAAGGCATTCCAGTTTAGGGCGACGGAACTGGTGTAAAATATCCCAGGCCGACCTGATCAGTCGTGGATGGTGGAGAAAATGCGCTCGAAACGAGGAAAATTTCGTTCTTTATCCCATGAAAAATAGATTAGCCACGCTTTTCCAACCACGTGATCAGCAGGAACAAATCCCCAAAATCGGCTATCCTCACTGTCATCTCGATTGTCACCCATGGCAAAATAATAATCCTGTTGGATCGTATAGGTTTGCGAAGGTTGCCCATTTAAAAAGAACAGCCCCTCGCGAATCTCCACATCATTTTTCTCATAGCGAGTAATAATATCCTGATATAGCGGCCATGTAGATTCCTGTAGCTCAATTACCTGACCCTCAAACGGAATCACAATCGGAGGCATGTGATCGTGATTGGCAACATTCTTTGAAAAGGAAAACGGCCGCTGCTGAAACTCATTATACTCATTCGGAAGTACAAAATGTCTCACTGAATCGACTTCCGGCCAGGATCCAATTGTCGCTGCCGCATCGGCCGTCAGGTTAATGAGATAGAGGTTTTCTCCATCGGTTTGAAGGATTTCACCTCCGGTTTCTTTCACTTTAGAGGGACTCAGACGAATACGATTTCGAACGTAAACCAAATGGTGACGACGCAGGGTTTCATGCATTTCTTCGGTATCGCCATTTACAATGAGGATCTTATCGCGAATCTCAAGAGTATCGCCCGGTATCCCCACTGCCCGTTTGATGTAGTTGGTCTTCGCCGAAATGGGACCCGATTCAATCGGATAATTGAAGACAAAAATATCATTGCGTTTTACCTCTGAAAAACCCGGCAGTCTAACCCATGGTAATGAGACACCAGGAAGGGTAATTTCGGTGAGCGGAATCCCGATCGTCATCGGTGTACGGGCACCATAGGCCACTTTGGAGACCATCAAAAAATCACCCGTCATCAGGGTATCTTCCATTGAAGGCGTTGGAATACGGTAGGAGCCAAACAAGAAGGTGCGCAATACTACTGCCACAATAAGCGCAAAGATAAACGCATCTAACCACTCCTTTGCCCAATGTCTGGCCTGTTCTCTTGACGCTCGTTGCTCAGGGGTCATCACTTTTTTAGGACGGGAAGCCCCGGAAGAGGAGGATGACACTTTCTTTTCGTTTACAGATTTGGGCGATGTAGCCATAATGAGAAAATTGATTGATGAGTGCTGAGGTTGCCTTTTACCCTACTCGTTAACGTCGTGGAGCAAAGGAGGGGCGTTCTATTGGCTCGCGAGTAAACGCTCCGTCTTTGTAAGAGGCAAGATACCATTGTTCACGCTCCGGTGAGAAAAAATAATCCTCAAACTCAGAAAACTCCTTTACGTCCTGAATCAGCAACCTGTTCAGTGTACGCTTAATTTGAGGCATCTGGTCCACAAACTCAGAAGGACCCACATAAACCAAACCGTTTTCAAACGGACCATCCAGATCCAGAATCATAAGTGGTATTTTGCCGTCTACCACAAACCAGTATTCAAACTGAATCGCTTTACCCGGACGAAAATTTGGACCCGTGATTAAATCCCGAATGGATACGGTGGGATTGCCAAAGGCGGCCTGAAGCCGAGCACGAAGCTCAATAGTCGGAATCTTGTCAATCGTCTGCGGGTTATAGAGCCCCTGACCTGTCCAGAGGGTATTCTCGAATTGTTTTTCGAAAATTTCGCGCTCTGCGTTTTCAATCTTCCGAAATACAGGATCTTGAAATTGAGCCAGTAACTGGGTGGGCAAAAGGATCAGAACACCAAAATAAAACGCGACGCAAAGTGCAGTTTTCGAAGCTTTAAGACCTGTTCTCATCTGCATGGCTCGTCGTGATCTCATTATCATTATTGTGTTCATAAACTGCTCTGTCATCCTAAAGTTTTTGCTTTTCCGCTAAATCCTTGTTTGTCGAATCAACCGCTGATCACACGCTCAATCATCGTTCATCGAGAGTACCGCCAAAAATGCCTCCTGTGGAATTTCAACGGCGCCCACCTGTTTCATCCGTTTTTTCCCTTCTTTTTGCTTCTCCAGAAGTTTTCGTTTCCGCGTAATATCCCCCCCGTAACACTTCGCCGTCACATCTTTACGAAGCGCACGGATGGTATCTCGGGAAATCACTCGAGCCCCAATTGCAGCCTGAATCGCTACTTCATACTGCTGTCGGGGAATTAACTCCTTGAGCTTCGCACAAATTTTTCGTCCCTGATCATATGCTTTATCCCGGTGAGCAATACTGGAAAGAGCATCCACAGGCTCCCCATTCAACAAAATATCCAGACGAACCAGATGTCCTGGACGGTTGTCTAAGAATTCATAATCGAGAGAGGCATAACCGCGAGTACCACTTTTGAGCTTGTCATAAAAATCAAATACGACCTCCGCCATCGGCAATTCATACACAATCTCAACTCGATTGTTCTGCATAAACGTCTGATTAATATAAATCCCACGGCGCTCCTGGCAGAGTTTCATAATCGGACCTATATACTCTGCCGGCGTAAGGATACTGGCTTTGATATAAGGTTCAAAAACCGTGTCTACCATCCCGATATCGGGCATATCGCTGGGGTTATCCACCATGATCCGACGTCCGTCTTCAGTATCGACCTCATACCGAACGTTTGGCACTGTAGTGATAATATCGATGTTGAACTCACGATCGAGTCGTTCTTGGATAATTTCCATGTGAAGCAAACCCAAAAACCCGGCACGAAACCCAAACCCAAGTGCTTTGGAGGTTTCAGGTTGATAACTCAAGCTGGCATCGTTGAGCTGAAGTTTCTCGAGCGCAGTCCGTAAATCCTCAAAATCTTCCGATTGGGTGGGATAAATTCCGCTAAAGACCATCGGTTTGACCTCTTTGTATCCCGGAATCGGTGCTTCTGCCGATTTTTTAGCCGTTGTAAGAGTATCCCCTACACGTGCATCTTGAAGTGATTTTACACTTCCGACTACATAGCCAACTTCGCCAGCAGTCAATTCTTGGGTGGGCTCTTGCTTAAGTCTTAGATAGCCAATCTCCTCGGCAAAATAGGTTTTTCCAGTAGCCATAAACAAGATCTGATCACCTTTTCGCAACGTTCCTTCCATCACGCGCACATAGACAACAGAGCCCCGATATGTATTGAAAACAGAGTCAAAAATCAGAGCACGAAGGGGTTTGTCTCGCTCCTGACTCGGGGCCGGGATCCGCTCTACAATAACCTCCAAGAGTTCGTTGACTCCCTCACCGGTTTTCCCAGATACGGGTAAGATCTCTTCTCGTTTACAGCCTAGTAAATCGATAACTTGTTGCGCCACGCCTTCCACATCAGCACCAGGAAGGTCAATTTTATTTAATACCGGAATAATTTCCAGGTTTTGGTCGATGGCCTGATAGAGATTTGAAATGGTCTGTGCCTCAATCCCCTGGCTGGCATCCACCACCAAAATCGCTCCTTCACACGCTTTAAGTGCCCGAGAGACCTCATAGGCAAAGTCGACGTGCCCGGGTGTATCGATCAGATTAAGCACCACCTTTTCACCAGAAGGACGGATGTAATCCATCTTAATCGCGTGGCTTTTAATCGTAATTCCACGCTCGCGCTCTAAATCCATATCGTCAAGAACCTGCTCCTGCATTTCTCGTTCACTGATCGTTCCCGTGCGTTCCAACAGACGGTCGGCCAGTGTAGATTTTCCGTGGTCGATATGGGCAATGATGCAAAAATTACGTATTTCTTTCATCGAAAAATCAAGCAGAGTGTTTCCGCTCCGTAGCGTGATAAAAATGGGTGCGCAAATATACGAATACTCTGTCAAATAGGGCAGATCTAACAAAGAATTCTAACGTAATCTGCACTCAAGAACGTTCGGCAGAATAGACAAACACCAAGGTGTTGTTTACTAGGCCGATATCGGGCTTAAAAGTTCAACATGGAAGCGAAACTGTTCTCCCTGCAGGGACATGGTTTCGTACACTTCTCGAATAATCGAAAAAATTGTCTCTTTGTCCCCTTTGATGGTTGTGGAAAGGTAGCCGATTTCCACTTCCACATCCTCCTGGGCTACAAATTCAAGAATATCTTCAACGGTTTCCCGTGGGTGATCTGTGTATAGCGGGATAAACGTGAGTTGGGCGATGGTAGTCATGAAAATCTCAGTTAAATAAAAATTCAATTACCGGAAACTAATAAAAGCTGATCATATGTTTAAATAGAATGATTATCGGTATCCTCACATTCCCTTCGGATTTTAGCTCTCCCATACGAGAAATGGTGGGGAGACTGGGTGTTCAAGTTATTTTAAGCCGGGACCCGGAAGTGCTCTCCATTGCAGATGGGGTCATTCTAAGTGGTACAGGAGATCCTGTTGAAGCTATGCACTCCATGGAAACTCTGCATTGCGCCGAGTGGTTACGAGGAATGAAACAACCCGTCCTGGGCGTCAATATGGGAATGCAGGTGTTGTTTCAAAAACGAGAGGCGGATGATCAATCCCTGCTTGGGATTATGAACGGAGTCATAACTTCATTCAAAGCTTGCGAATGTCTGTCTCCCAATATTGGCTGGAACAGCCTGACTATAAACCGCGAACATCCATTATTGTCAGGTATCCGAAGTGAGGATCTGTTCTATTTTTTACATACTGAATTTACGGCCGAAACCCCATACACACTTGCGACTACCACCTGTGAGAATACCTTTTCAGCCGTTGTTGCACACGAAAACTTTATGGGGATTCAATTCTCTGCAGAAAAATCGGGTCGTACAGGCTCACTGATCATTCAAAATTTTTTGCAAATCGTTCGAGATCAACGCAATAAATGGCAAGAAGGTATAGGGTAATCCTTTTACCGTAGAAAAATAACTTTGATCTCACCGATTGTAGATTTATTCTTAGAATCCATTAATAATTATCACTTTCTCTCACCAATTAATCTGACTCATGGGGATCACAGCGACCAAGCCTCTGAATGGCAAAAAATCCAGCCTAAAGGAACAGCCTGAAACGTTATCGATTGACGGTGCACTCGAACCTGGAAAACGTCATGAGTTGGAGTTTCTTCTCGAATTAGAAGAAATCCTCAAGAGCCGAAAAAAAGATTTACCCAAAGGCTCCTATACAACCCGGCTCTTCAAAAAAGGAATCGATAAGATTGCACAAAAACTGGGCGAAGAAGCGGTAGAGACCATTATCGCAGCCAAAAACAAACGCTCTGAAGAGACCATTTACGAATCTGCAGATTTAGTGTACCACCTGTTGGTTCTTCTGGTAGAAAAAAATCTATCACTAAAAGACGTGGTCCAAGAAATGAAAATCAGAAGCAAAAAGTAAAAAGATGTCTACAAAAGTTCTCAAGATTTCGATGAAGCGTCTGAATGATCAGATGTTGATGGAGGCAACGAACGAACGGGGGGCAACATTACGATTGGATGCTACACCGGATGCCGGTGGAGTGGATGGCGGATTAAGCCCGATGGAATCGGTACTGTCCGCGGCGGGGGCTTGCAGTACGATCGACATTGTGTCGATTTTGAAGAAGCAAAAACAACCTTTGGAAGATATTCAGGTGTTTTTGGAGGGAGAGAGAACCTACTACAAAGATTATTCGGAATTCACGAATATTCATCTTCACTACACGCTCAAAGGGAATTTAGACCCGGCGAAAGTGGAGCGGGCCATGAATCTGTCACTCGAGCGCTACTGCTCTGTACTAAAGCTCCTTGAAAAGACATCCAAGGTAAAGGGCACGTTTGAGATCGTGCCCTAATTGTGTGATTCGGATTCGATAAACTTATCCGATGCGAGTAATCAATTCAGCTGTACGGGTAGAATATCCTGCTTCATTATCGTACCAGCTCGTCACTTTCACCAATTTTCCATCGGCTTTCGTGAGGTCACTGTCAAAAATAGAACTGTAAGGATTTCCAACAATATCGCTGGAAACAATCGGCTCATCTACATACTGAAGGATCCCTTTCAAAGGGCCTTCTGAGGCAGCCGCTTTAAACGCTTTATTCACTTCTTCTGCCGTTACATCTTTTTTGAGAACTGCAGTAAAGTCGGTTAAGGAACCGGTTGGAACCGGAACACGAATCGCTCCGCCATCTAGTTTTCCAGCAAGATGTGGCAGAACGAGGCCAACCGCTTTTGCAGCACCTGTAGTGGTTGGAACAATGTTCACCGCTGCCGCACGAGCTCTTCTGAGATCTTTGTGCGGACCGTCCACGAGTTGTTGATCTCCGGTATAGGCATGGATGGTGGTCATAAATCCTTTTTCCACTCCAAAGGCATCATCGAGCACTTTGACCATTGGAGCTAAACAGTTGGTCGTACAGCTGGCATTTGAATAGATGGAAGCTGAAGCATCGATCTGGTTGTCATTTACACCGAGAACGATGGTTTTTACATCCCCTGAAGCGGGTGCCGAAATAATCACTTTCTTAGCACCGGCCTGTAGGTGAAGCTCAGCTTTTTCTTTACTGGTAAAGATTCCAGTAGATTCTATCACAATCTCTGCACCACGCTCTCCCCATTTCAAATCGGCTGGATTACGCTCTGCTGAAACACCGATTTTCATTCCGTCAATCACAAGGGCATTTCCTTCGGCGTGAACCGTACCTGAGTAGGCACCCTGTGCGGAATCGTATTTAAATAAATGAGCCAATGTCGCAGCGTCGGTCAAGTCGTTAACGCCGACAATCTCTATTTGATCTTTGTAATAGTGTAAAATGGAACGGGTAACCAAACGGCCAATTCGGCCAAAGCCGTTAATGCCAACCTTAATTTTTGCCATGAGTTTTGCGTGATTTTAGTGAGTATTCTCTTCGTGTGTTCAGTGAACAGTCCGAAAGGTAAGAGGAAATACACTCCTATTCCATAAAAAGTCAATCACTGGCAGCGTTGGGGCAAACCGGATCATGACTGGCTAACTGATTCCAGTCACTTCTTCTAACAGATTAAAGGAAGGCGATTTCGGCTGACTTTTCTCGCAGAGGAATGAGAAAAATGCGAATCCGGCCGGTTAATCCAATTCAATATCGTCTGGAATATCTTCGTTACTTTCTTGAATTAGATCCTCCACACCCTCAGAGGTAGTTTCAACGTCCACGTTTTCATCCTCATCCTCATCCTCATCCGAGGCTACGGGTTCTACTTTCTTAGTTTTTGCGGCAACAGCCCGTGCACCGGCCCGTTGAAGTAAGGTGACAATTTCAGGCTGGTCATTTTCAAGCGCCAACATCAAAGCGGTTTCGCCTCCCTTGTTTTTCACGGACACATGAGCCCCGTTTTCGAGCAGGAATTTCACCACATCTAAATAGCCGTCACGAGCAGCTAGCATCAGTGCTGTATAACCCCAAGGAAGCTGGCCATTGACATCAGCACCCTTGCTAACAAGTAATTTGACAATCGATAAATGACCCTCTCTGGCAGCCACAATCAGCGCAAGTTCACCAATCGGAGTTTTGTTGTCCAGGAGAAACTGAACCATGGCAAGATTTCCGGTTTCAGCGGCACGGTTAAGAGCCGTTCCTCCGGTTTTTGTTTTGCAGGTAGTATCCGCACCCGCTTTCACTAAATAAGCCACAGCATCCATATGATTTCCCTCAGCGGCAAAAATCAAGGCTGTAGCACCATTAGAGTGCATCTGATTGAGATCAGCACCTTGTTTATGCAAGGTTGTGATTTGAGCAAGATCGCCCTCTTTTGCGGCCTGTAAAAACGGTGTTAACTCCATAATCTAATTAGACTCCAGTGGTTATCGGCAATCATCATGTGAATTTCCCAGGTGATTGACCCACTCGCAAAACGTCAGAATGTTTGTCGAATTGCGGGGATAGATTCACGAAATTTTGCACAAGTATCCTAATTCAAATAGAACTATCCAATACTTCCGGAGAAATTTTTTAGTGAACTTATTAATTTTTGCGAGGATCTGTCTTAAATCAAGCTGATATCTACTGAAAAAGATGAGTTTAGCTCGCTGAGAAACTCAATACACAACAGCTTTACTGAACTACTCCAATCCCTAGCATATTGGATTTGGCGAACTCGACTCCGGTAATACGTGATCTTCCTGGAAGCTGCACCTCTTCAAGTGCAAGGGTTGTACCCGCAGCACAACCTAACAGTAGTTTTTTTCGTTCACCATCAAATCGTAGTTCGCCTACCGAAATCGAAATAACAGTACTTTGTAAGTGATCAGTTGAAGATAAATCTATTACTAAAGTTCGATGAATCAGCAGTTTTTCATCTTTTCCATGCCCTAAATAAGAAACCCATGCTCCAGGAAATGGTGTCATGGCTCTCGTCCTATTATGTACCTTTTGAGCTAGTTGAGTAAAATCAAGATGTCCATCCTCGGCAAAAACTTTTGGCGCCGGACTGGCTTGCGATTCATCTTGGAGTGTATACGTTACCTCATCCTTTTCTAAAAGAGCTACTGCCTTGACAAGAAGCGAAGCTCCTTCATCGGAAAGGGTCTGATAGAGATCCCCGGTGGTGTCATTGGGTCCAATAGGGACATGCACCTTAGCGATCATTTGGCCGGCATCCATCTTCTCATTAAGTCGGAATATGGTACAACCCGTTTCAGTTTCACCATTTAGGATGGCATGATGAATCGGTGCTGCGCCACGATATTTGGGCAGAAGTGAAGCGTGTAAGTTGACCGCTCCCTTTTGGGCTTGTTCGAGAACAACCGGGGGTAATATTCGGAAAGCTACAACGACTATTAGATCAGCTTTCTTTGATCGTATTTTATCGATAAAAGAAGGATCTTTTAATTCTATTGCATCAAAATAGTCGATTTGATGATCGATTGCGTACTGTTTCACCGGCGTTGGTTCCGGGCTCCCATTGCGAGATCTTCGCTTATCGGGATTGCTTACCACCAGTGCAATTTCATGTCCGGCTTGATGAAGCGCCTTTAAAGAGGGAACCGCAAAATCAGGAGAGCCCATGAAGACGAGTTTCATACTCTTTGACTCCTGTAAATGTTTAACGAATCGTCACACATATAAGTCAAGATTTCTTATCGGCCAGTGGATATGATGCACTCACACTTCCTTCATCGATTTTTTGCAATGAACCGCGATGCAATGTTCGTTTAAAGGCACTGATGCGGTCAATGAATAATATTCCATCCAGGTGATCGAGTTCGTGTTGTACAACTCGGGCATTCCATCCATCCAATTCAAGCTCTTGATCTTGGAAGGATTCGTCCTTAAAACGAATTCGAATCCGATCCGGACGATTCACCTCATCCAGTAATCCTGGAAGACTCAGACAGCCCTCCTGATATGAAACTTTTTCCTTTGAATACTCTACGATTTCTGGATTGATAAACACCATGTTCCCCAACAGGTTCGCCTTTTCATCCTCCTCATCATACATCAGATCCGCATTCATTACAAAAATTCGAACAGACCTTCCTACTTGAGGAGCTGCCAGTCCTACCCCGTCCGCTCCCTCCATCGTCTCAAAGAGATCTTCAATAAAATCGTCCAGTTCCGATGTGAGTTCTACAACGGATTCAGCTATTTGAAGCAGTATGGGATCGTTGTATGTAACGATGGGAAGAATTGGCATATTCAGCATTTGTCTAATTCACAGATCAAGAGGCGAGTAACACAGTGCTACTGCACTCTACTTTGAAGATAACGTTCCAAAATAAGAGATGCGGCTACCTGGTCCAATCTTCCTTTTTCGCGACGCTTGTGACGCGGAACTCCGGATTGAATCATTACCTCCATCGCCTCCTGACTGCTCAGATACTCATCCACTTTATAGACCGGAAGCCCTGGAAATCGCCCCTGTAATTTGAGGATATATCGGTCTACCATTTTCATGGCTTCGCTGGGATCATCCTGATCTCGTTGCGGCCAACCCACCACAAATCCAGCCACGTGCCCTGAAGCGCATTCTTCTTGAATCCGAGCTAAACTCGTCTTTGGATCAAATGTTCCAATGGCGGTTGGGAACAACTGCATGGGATCCGTGCGTGCCAGGCCTACTCGCTTTTCTCCAACATCAATCCCAATAAGACGGCCTGGTATGGTGGTCAATCGAATTAAGATTCGGTAAGCTGTTCGAGAGGCTGACGAAGGAATTCCTTCATCTTTTTGCTTGGTTTGAAGTGAGTTTTGCGATGACTTGGCACATAAATCACCTCATTGGTTTTTGGATTTCTGGCCTTTGGCTTAGCTTTCGTCTCTTTCACTTCAAAAACGCCGAAGTCACGAAGCTCAATACGACAGGTCGGATTGGCATCGAGCATGGTATCCCGGAGAGCTGAAATCACATAATCCACCCAGGGTTCAGCCTGGTTCATAGGGACGTTGTAGGTTTCGGATACCCGGCGGACAATATCTTTCTTGGTATAGGTAGTCATGGTTCTAGAAAAACTAACTCGTTGTAATTCATTAACTCAAACCTGCAATTTAACAAACACTTAAATCACAAATCGTTTACAATTGTAAAATATCTGCATTGATTGACAAAAAGTATCTCTTCTTTTACCTGGTAACAGAATGGATCTTAACACAACTTACTCGTATCGCATCGTGGTTTTTACACCAGGCACTCTGGCCAACTTGTCAATGATTTCCTGCAAGTGATCGCGCCCGTTTACATAAAGGGTAAGGATTCCCTCAAACATTCCGCTGTCACTGTTCACATTGATGCTCTTCATATTGGTTTTGAAGGACTTAGACAATACATCGGTGATATCATTAACCAATCCGACCCGATCCTCCCCAATCACTTTGATGGCGCCCAAAAACTGAGAGGCGGAGGCGGCAGCCCAATGGACCTCAATCACTCGCTCACTATCCGTATTCATTAAATGAATTGCATTTTTACAGGCTGATCGGTGAATTTTCACATCTCCGTTTCGGGAGATGAATCCCATAACTTCGTCGCCTGGAATCGGATTGCAGCAGTTTGCAAAATGATAGCGAATATTGCTTAAATCCCCATCGATAACCAGTGAGCGCTTGTCAACGGTTTCCCGGGCCTTAGTAAGATATGTCTGCTGAAACTCCTGCTCATCCAAATTCTGAAGCAGAGACGTTTCTTCCTCTTCCAATCGTCCGCGACTCTTATAATCGCGTACTTTTTTGAAAATTTTGTCCACACTGTAGGACTCATTCCCAATCTGATAAAACATGTCCTGCAACGATTTGAAACCCATCTGGCTGCTCAGTTTCATCAAATCCTGATCGGAAATCTCCACCTTTCCCTTATCCAGTCGCTTCTCCCATATTTCACGACCGTTATCGGCAATGACACGGCGTTGATGCCGAACAAATTGACGAATTCGGGCAATCGCCTTGTGCGTCACCACATCATCAATCCAGTCCGGATTCAGATTAACCTTAGAGGATGTAACGATCTCGACCTGATCCCCGATTTTGAGCTTTTGCCTCAGGGGTACCATTTTGCCATTCACTTTGGCTGACATCGCACGTTCGCCAATTTCGGAGTGAATTTCGAAAGCGAAATCGATGCAGGTAGCTCCGCGGGGCAGCGTAATCAGATCTCCACCGGGAGTAAACACATAAATCTCATCCTGATACAGATTAAGCTGAAAATCCTTCACAAAATCGGTAGCGGCATCAGGACGTGGGGTGTCCAACACATCACGCACCCAGTTCACAAACTTATCCAGTGTGGCCGATCCAGCCGCTCCCCCCTCCTTATAACGCCAGTGAGCCGCAAGACCTCGTTCGGCAATTTCATCCATTCGTCTGGTGCGGATTTGGACTTCCACACGTTGCCCCGTTTTGGTGATCACGGTGGTATGAAGAGACTGATAGCCGTTGGCTTTGGGTACCGAGATAAAATCACGGAATCGTTTGGGAATGGGGGTATACCAATCCGTAATAATCGAGTAGACTCGCCAGCAATCTTCCTTCGTATGCGGGTCTTCCAGAATTATTCGAATCGCAAACAGGTCGTAGATCTCTTCAAACGGCTTTTGTTGCTGCTGCATCTTGCGGTAGATGCTGTAGATGTGCTTAGGCCTCCCTTTGATTTCGAAATCAAAGTTAAGTTTACCCAATTCAGTTTCAACAGGAGTCATAAACTCACCGATAAATTGCTCACGGGCCTCTTTTTTCTCTTTGAGTTTCCTCGCAATAAAGTTGTACGAGTTTGGATCCAGTAATTTAAAACAGAGATCCTCATACTCATTCTTGATCTTAAACAGACCAAATCGATGTGCTAATGGCGCGTAGAGATCAAGTGTTTCAGAGGCGATTTTAAGCTGTTTTTCACGCGACAAATGCTGCAAGGTGCGGATGTTATGTAAGCGATCTGCAAATTTGATCAAGACTACACGAATATCATCCGCCATGGAAAGAAGCATCTTCATAAAGGCTTCAGCCTGTTTGGCGTGCCGGTTGGCAAAGACTCCCTCAATTTTGGTAACACCGTCAATGAGATGGGCGACACTGTCTCCAAAGATCGTTCGAACATTCTCCACAGTAACAGAGGTGTCCTCCACCGTATCGTGGAGGAGTGCGGCCGTAACCGACACGTCATCAATCGCCAAATCTTCGGCTACAATTTTGGCGACCTCAAAGGGATGCAGATAAAAGGGTTCACCCGAAGCTCTTGTAGCACCCTCATGAGAGAGTTTGGAAAGTTTAAACGCATTGACAATGTTTTTCTCATTCACACTCTCTAAATGGGCGTGACATAGGGCCAGCAACTCCTTCACACGCGCCTGATCCGCTGTACAGAGCTCTGCTTGATCAAGCTCATCCACCGTCCAATATTGTCCACGATCCACATCCATGGTCATATCCCGATCTTATACTTCCCGAAGAATAGTGCTAGTATCACCCTGTCGGATTCAATTTTTTTAATTAAAATTGCCTTGTATCTCACCTGTGTTAGCAGTGTTAGCAACCTCTACTAACGACAGGCCTCACTGAAACATTAAAATTGGATTTTTAACCCGAACGTTATACGCCCGTTTTGAGTGTAATTGATTTCTTCAGCACCCAATTTCTCGCCCAGCATACCAGAAAATCGGTATTCAAAAAATGGTTTGAGAAATGGAATCGGAGAAACATCAGCTCCGATAAACCCATTCCAGTAAAATCCATTATCTGATACGTCATCAAGTGAAATATTCCCTGGGAAGGAAATTGCGTCGGTGAATTTATAGTTTAATTCCAAGGATTCATTCCCAAGACCAGCCCCCAAATATGGAGCGACTAATCCGAGATTAAGCCCCAGCAGAACTGCAGCTCCGTAGTCAAAAGAGGACAGATCGTGAAGGGAAGATAGTTGTGCCTCGGTAGCATCTGCGAAACCCTTAACATCAAGATCCTTGATAGAGATTTGATCGGAAAATGCACTAAAGTGGACTCTAGTTTTGAGGGTAATCAAAGGTACACGACCTAAAAACCCCTGTTCTGCAATAATTGTAAATCCAGCCTTAGGAGACTCATTTCTCATCTGATATCCGCCACCAATTGCAAATTGCGCATTGGCTAATTGACTGGATAGCAACAGGAATACAAGTGGAATAAATGTTCGTACGTTGATGACTGGTAATCTCTTGTTAAAAAGTGAATTCAAATACGTTTTCATATAAACACCTTTTTGAATAATGTTAGTTTTCTGTCAAGGAATTTGTCACTTTCTGGTGCAAAAAGAAACAGATATTCGTACACGGATTTTATCTTATGAAACGTGCGTTTTCAGCTCCTTTACTCCCCCCATTTTCTTCATTTTTCATCAGAAAATTTGGCAACGGAGCAAACGAATTATAAAGAGGAATGATTACCACACCCATGCGACTGCTTCCTGACCTGATTTCGAGGGAGTTGCAAGATTTCAAGTGAAGCAATAGAAAGATGTTCGTACCTTTTGGCTGGAAACACGATTCTAAAAACCAAGAGAAATGACCTTATATTTTCGCACTGATGCAAAAAAAACCGATGTATTCGAGACAGTAGCCGAATATATTGCCGAGCTTGGCTTTCGCATTACTCACATGGATGACACACGCCCTTGGGGTGGGTTTTATTACATCGATGAAGATCAGGCCGAAAAATTTATCACCACCTATTTTCCCCACTTGAGCGTCGCGGATTTTGAAGGCTTTGCCAAGTTAAGTCCCAAAATCTTATTAGTTGCGCCGGACGCACGTTTATCTTGGCAGTATCATCACAGACGTTCTGAAATCTGGACGGTGATCGGAGGAGATGCCGCCATTATGGTGAGCGAAACAGATAAACCTGGAATTGTGAGTCCATTACCACTTGGCTCTTTTGTGAGTCTAAGGCAGGGAGAGCGCCATCGTCTGATAGGCACAGAGGCGTGGGGAATTGTGGCGGAAATCTGGAAACACACAGACCCAAATCATCCGTCTGATGAAGACGATATTGTTCGGGTACAGGATGATTTTGGGAGGTAGTGCAATCTACCACAGCAGGTATGCTTTTAGACGGCAGTGATTTTTCCACTCTGGGGTGAATTTAGAACGGTAGACAAAATTTTTTCCTACTTACTGGAACATTCCTGAAATGAGAGAGTGAAAAAGAGGAAACAGGTTAGGACAGTTAGCGGATCGTGTTTTAAAACGAATCAATAACAATCCAGCCTATCCATTATCATTAACTCTCTGATCATATGTCTACCATCACTTCTTTAACCTCTTGGGATAGGAGTGCGCCCGAACGCCGGGTAACACCATCCTTCAAAAAATGGAAAGATTGGCCCTTTTCGTTACTGGGAATGGGCTTGTTCTTGCTGCTCGTTCTCCCCTTTTCAACTTTTGCTCAATCGTCTCAACGTGTTGAATTTGCCAATCAGGATGCCTTTCTGAGTGGTGCAAACGTCGCGTGGGTGCGGTTTGCAGCGGATATCGGACCCGGTACCACCGATCTTGCTTCATTCGAAGCGATGTTCCGGGATGTTCAGCAAAATGGCGGGAATTCCATGCGTCTTTGGCTACATACAAGTGGAGCCAACACTCCGGAATGGAGTGGAGACCGTGTTGTAGGTCCTGGCGTCGGAGCCATTCAAGATTTACGAGCTATTCTGGATCTAGCCGAACAACATGACGTGGGTCTGATGTTGACCCTTTGGTCATTTGACATGGTGCGCGCTAGTTTTGGTTCGACCGTTGTAGACCGAAGCTATGGTATTTTGACCAATCAGGATCGCCGTAATGAGTACATCCAAAATGCTTTGATTCCCATGGTGGAAGCGCTAAAAGATCACAAAGCGATTTTGGCTTGGGAGATTTTCAATGAGCCGGAAGGCATGAGCCGTGAATTTGGATGGACCGATATTATCAACTCCACTCGTTTGGTCCCGATGAGTGCCATTCAGGCGTTTGTGAACCAGGCAACCGGTGCTATTAAACGTACCGATCCCGACGTGTTGGTGACCAACGGTGCATGGGCATTCTATTCGAACTCGGACATCTTTACCTCGAATGCCAATTACAAGAACTACTATCGCGATGATCGATTGATTGCTGCAGGGGGTGATCCTGACGGGGTTTTGGACTTTTATACCGTCCACTACTACAGTTGGGGTGGAACCACGATTTCGCCATTCCACCATCCTGTGGAGTACTGGCAATTGGACAAGCCTGTGGCTATGACTGAGTTCTATTTACAAGATACGTTCGGTGTAGGGCCTACACAGATGTATGAAAATTTGTTATTGAACGGTTATGCCGGTGCGATGGGATGGCAATGGTTTGGCCAAGGATCAAACTGGACTTATTCTCTGCAAAATATGCGGACTTTAGAAGCGAACTATCCTGAAGCGGTTGCCTTGGACCTGAGTTTAGCGGGTTCAGGTGGTGGTACCGGTGATGGTGGGGGCACAGGAGGTGGCGGTGACACTGGCGGAGGTGACGATCCAGAACCCCCTGCCCCATCCGAGCCGAATCTTGCATTGGGTAAACCCGCAACTGCCACAACTGTAGAGGGTAGTTTGAGCCAATTTGCGGCCGCTAATGCCACTGACGGTAATATGTCGACTCGCTGGAGTAGTATTTATGCCGACAATCAGCAACTCACCGTAGACCTGCAAGAGACATTTTCTCTTGATCGCGTCGTCGTGGAGTGGGAATCTGCTTTCGCTGGGGTCTATACCGTAGATGTTTCCGTAGATGGACAAAACTGGGCAACCATTGCCTCCGTAAACAATGGGAACGGGGGTCGTGATGAGTTTGCTCTGCAAAATCCAGCAAGTGCCAGATACGTTCGCATGAATGGGATTCAGCGGGCAACGCAGTGGGGCATGTCCGTTTGGGAATTTCAAATGTATGGGGATACTCTCTCCATTCCGAAGCCTACAGCTTCACTGACAGCAGATCGCGTATCCTTCGATGTCGGTGGGTCTACAACCTTAAGTTGGAGTTCAGAAAATGGTGTTTCGGCTACCTTAAATGGAAGCCCTGTAGCTCTTCAGGGTTCACAAGTTGTTTCACCAGGAACATCAGCGGAATATGTGTTCGTAGTTTCAGATGAGCTTGGTCGAACAGCTGAAAGCCTAGTGCAACTCAGTGTGAATCCGTTTGGACTCGAGTCATTCAGTGCAGACCGCACAATAATCAATGCAGGCGAATCTATACAACTGAGATGGAGCACATTCGGCGCGTCTCGCGTTACCTTGAATGGTGTAGAAGTGGCTGAGTCAGGTTCAGAAATCGTCACTCCTGAGGCTTCATCTGAATACAGACTCTATGCAGAAAACCGAGAAGGTCGTTCCGATGAGCAATCACTCTTCATTGAAGTTATTCCGGTACAGCCCCCTGTTGTGGCAGAAAATGTAGCGCTGGGTAAACCAGCTGTCGCAACGTCTGTAGAAAGGAACTTTGCTCGATTTACAGCCGATAAAGCAAATGACGGTGATCTGTCTACACGCTGGAGTAGTGAATATGTCGACAACACCGATCTGACCATCGATCTTCAAGCCGACTATATGATTGAGCGGGTCGTTCTGGGCTGGGAAAAAGCTTACGGTCGGATCTATTCGATAGACATCTCGTTGGATGGGGTATCCTGGAATACCATCTTCTCTGAGACAGCCGGTGATGGTGAGCTTGATGAGATTGTATTGAGTAACTCTTTCCGTGCTCGATATGTCCGAATGAACGGAATTCAGCGTGCAACCCGCTGGGGGTATTCGCTCTATGAATTTGAGATTTATGGAGTAGAAGCCGACGTGGTGCCAGTGGCTGAAATCGTCTCTGTTGGCAAATCGATCTCTACGACCTCAGTGGAATTGAATCTGCCTCAGTTCGCCGCTACAATGGCCAATGATGGCGACCTCTCTACACGCTGGAGCAGTGGATATGACGATGGCGCAGAGCTGAC
>JAURMN010000172.1 GCA_030830725.1 Balneolales bacterium
ACTCAATCGCATATCCCGGTCGCAGCATTACCGCGTCTTCAAACCCTTCGATCTTTTTTAAGGCCTCGACCTGCGTCTCTTCCGGCAGGGATGTCGAAAACCCATTCAGATACATTTCGTAGGTATTCCATCCTTCAGGTTCTAAGAATAACTGGTGCCGATCTTTATCGGCAAAGCGATTGATTTTATCCTCAATGCTTGGGCAGTACCGCGGTCCTACGGATTTGATACGGCCATTAAACATGGGGCTTTTATCAAAGCCTGTTCGAAGGATGTCGTGGACTTCCGTGCTGGTATAGCCGATCCAGCAGGTTAATTGTTCCTCAACAGAGGGCAAGGTACCTGTACTGAACGAGAAGGGGTATGGATTTTCGTCTCCATATTGAACCTCGAGCTTATCATACTGAATCGTACGACCGTCCAACCGTGGAGGGGTGCCCGTTTTAAGCCTCGAGAGTTCGAATCCCGCTCTTTCTAAATCTGCCGAAATGCCAACAGAGGCTCTCTCTCCCGATCTTCCGCCTCCAAATTGCATCTCCCCAATATGAATCACCCCGTTCAGGAAGGTTCCACTGGTAATCACGACCGATCGTGCCGTATACTCCGCTCCCATCATAGTGCGAACTCCCAAGATGCGAGTCCCTGCGGGATCAAAAATAAGGCCTGTAACGTCATCTTGACGAAAATAAAGTGCGTCTCTTGTTTCCAGATGTTCTCGCATTATTTGAGAATAAAGCTGACGATCACTTTGGCATCGCGGACTCCACATGGCAGGGCCTTTGCTTCGATTTAGCAATCGAAACTGTACGCCACTAGCATCGCTGACTTTTCCACTTAGACCGCCTAACGCATCTATTTCTCTCACCAGTTGTCCTTTGGCCACTCCACCCATTGCGGGATTACAAGACATACGGGCTATCGCCTCGAGGCTCATCGTGATGAGTAGGGTTTTCATCCCCATTCCGGATGCAGCTGCAGCCGCCTCACTGCCTGCGTGCCCGGCCCCTACAACAATTACATCATATTCAAACTTAGTATCCTTAATCATGATTTCTCGGGACTATAATTTCCCATGATATAAACAATCACATGGTTAAGTCTTTTTGCCCAGGATCGTTCATCATGTGCCGCTCCCTCGTCATAAAATGAAGTCCATTCGACATTTTCGGAAGCATGTTTTAACATAGAAGAGTTCATGTCTTCTTGGTAGGGAGGATAATAGGCATCAAGCGTTTGATCTCCGTAATCAAAGTAGATTCTTCGATAAGACGTCCGGTCTAAATCCAATTTTTGAGTGATGTAGGTTGAAAATGCGTTAAACAAGCCATTATCAGAAGGGCTGGAAAACTGGTCCGGCGCTACAATGGGCCAATGGGTGGATACTGCCCCAACTCGGCCAAAGATATCTGGCCTTTCAAAGTGGGCATAAAGCGAAATTAATCCCCCCATACTCGAGCCTATAATCATTCTGCCTTGAGGCGTTGCATCCGTATCCACCATTAGATCAACATAGGGAACCAGTTCTTCAGTTAAAAACTGCACATAAGACTCAGAAAGAACTTCCTTGACCATAGTATTCGGCCTACCCGGCACAGGATGATCAAGGCTCAACGGAGAAAAGGCCGGTTTAGGCGCGTATTCTGACCATCTTTTGTCACCATTATTCCATATCGCAACTACGATGAGGGGGTGTATTTGTCCAGACTCGATTAATTCTGTCAAGGTCTCGTCAACTCTCCATTCTTGTTTATTCCAGGTCTGGGTCGAGTCGAATAACATTTGTCCATCATGTAGATAGAGAACGGGTAAGTTTGTGAGATCGGAAGCCTGAGAAAACGCAGGGTTGTCTTGAATAGCGTTGTGCTCCGATTTCATGAAAATAAGTTCAGGAAGCCATATATCCACCGTTCGTGGTTCCACATACTCAGAAGGGAATCTTTCAATCCTTAATAGTCGTCCCGAAGAAACGGTTTTCTTCACCTCAACAAGGTTAATTTGCTCACTTACCTGAAAAGAGGGAGATGGGTCAGCTGTACAGCTCAAAAGAGTCAATGCTGATAATGGGAGTGCCAGGAAGTGACGAATGTTCATCGGAAAAGGTGGATAAACCTGACTGAAGACCGGGGATTGGCGAGAAGTATCATCAATGTTTCCCCGTCAAGAGAAAAAAGCGATCCGGAAGGGACTCGAACCCTCGACCTCCTGCGTGACAGGCAGGCGTTCTAACCAACTGAACTACCGGACCGATTGTAAGTCTTTGTCACTTATCGGATTACGCCGTGATTACTTCATTTCGAAATCCTTTTTCTTATCAAGTTGACTTACGTGCTTTACGATTTTGACTTGAAAAGAAGATTCACAAAACGAATCGACAAATCCAAAGAACAACAAAGATACTGACAAGGGGCAGAAAAATCAATTCTTGCGTTAATAATTTCGATTTCTTAGAGGGAAGTACGGTGGGGTCAACGAAATCTAATCGCAACTACTTTCATTAGGTTAGATGGATACGGAGCGTATTTACAGCAACTAATAAACGGTTATATGTGTATTAATGTTTTTTAAATAATTATATTTATAATGATTTTTGTTTGTTATAATTTGTTTTTTATGAACTGAGTTTATTCCTAAATCATCAAGAGGTCGATACATGTTACAATTCATTGGGTTCATGCTTTTGATTATAGGCTCTGTATATCCACTCTCTTTACAAGCCCAACCACGTATACATCATGATGCAATCGTGATAAGACAGGGTTTGAGTTATAGAGGAGATCAATTATTCACAGGTGTAACCTATTCCCTATGGGAGAATGATTCCATTCGAATTGAACGCACATGGCGTAATGGGGTATTGCATGGCCCGATAAACGAATATTACAAGACGGGTATTCTAGCAAAAGTCTCTATGTATCAGAATAATGAGTTAACCGGTGAAGGTTTAGAATACTATCCAGACGGAACCCTTTCCAGACGAATTTATTACCAACTCCATCTTCCTAGTGGTCGTTATGAAGCGTTTTTTCCAAATGGCCAACTACAAATAAAAGGGGTCATGAAAAATGGCCTTTGGAATGGCCCATACGAGGAGTATTATCCTAACGGCCAGTTAAAAATCAAATCCACTCGAATCCAAGACGGTTGGGAGGGCTCCTATGAAGAATATCTTGAAAGCGGGGCTTTATTGCTAAAAGGTAGATATAGGAACGGGGTTTTTAAAAAATCCCGTGGCGAGTAATCGGTGTGGTTGATGAATCTTCTTTGCAGAAAATCGTTTAGGTAATGGAGCAAACACTCAGCCTGTGGCAGACTGAGCGTTTTTAATCTAAAGCAGA
Source organism: Balneolales bacterium (assembly GCA_030830725.1). Classification (GTDB taxonomy): domain Bacteria; phylum Bacteroidota; class Rhodothermia; order Balneolales; family Balneolaceae; genus JAURMN01. Next base: position 3,336 of record JAURMN010000172.1, read on the forward strand.
CTCTTTATCTCACGTTTTTTAGAGTCGCATTTGTCAGTTCTTCGCGCTCTATTAAAACGATAAAAGCGGTTTTTTGCCGTTGCTAAATCGGCCCTATCTTTACTTCTTAAGTTCTTTCAGTAGTTGTTGAACAGCCGCTTCCACCTGCTCGTCGCGACCAAAATCAATTATCCCGGGCATATTCCGAACCTGGATATCTGGATAGGTCTGGTTGTTTTCTAGCCATTCGTTTTGGTTGTTTTTGGCACTTACCGGCACCACCCCCCAAGTCACCCCGTTCGGCAACCTCTCCCAACTTGCATAGCTACATGTTCCGGGTACAGGCATTCCAACAGACGTGCCAATATCAAGGCTTGTATATCCAACAGCATAACAATGGCCGTCACTATAGGCGGCTTCATTTAAGAGCGTGATCACGGGTTTGGTCCAACGACTTGTGGGCTCACCGCCCACTACCTTATCGGCCGTTGTATATGTCAAAAAGGGCTCTCCGGAAAAATACATCATCAAATCGGCAACCAGGTCACCCCCACCATTGAACCGTACGTCAATGACCATTCCCTCTTTTTCGGAGTATTTACCCTGCATATGCTCAAATACAGTGCGATAGGGACCGTCACCCATTCCTGGGATGTGGACATATCCAAGCTTCCCTTCGCTTAGGCGCTCTACCTCTTCTTCATTTTTTCGGACAAAGCGTTCATACAGTAAACTGTTTTCAACCCCCAGAGAGATCGGTTTCACCGTAATCTCCTTCACTCGTTTGTCGTTTGAGTCCGTAATTTCTAAGAGGGTGAATTTATCCGCCTTTCGATTCAAGTACATCGCCGGATCCCGGTCTGGGGAAACGACTTCTCCATCCACTTTATGGATAATCATACCGGGCTCTAAATCAAATCCAGCCTTGTCGAGCGGTCCACCACGAAGAATTTCCTCAAGTTTCCAACCCTCCCCCTCATAGGACAGATCCGCAAAAAATCCGAGTGAGGCTGTCTGATCCCCATTCGGGTCATTGCCTCGATATCTGGCACCGGAGTGGGACACATTTAATTCACCCAACATCTCTCCGATGAGATCCGCAAATTCAGCGTCATTTCCAATATGGGCGGTTTTGGGCCTGTATGCTTCTCCCATCATCACCCAATCGATTCCGTGATAGGTAGGTTCATAAAAAAGTTTGCTCGCCCGATGCCATACATGCTCAAAGAGAGCTTTAAATTCCTCGGGCTTATTGAGGGTCATTTCTGACTCTATTTTAACAGCTTTTTGAGAACCTTTTTCCGGGTCAAGTTTTGAAATCCGTCCTCCGGCAAGCAAATAGAGGTTTTCCATCTTTGGATCCCACTGCAATCGGCCTCCAGAAACCCCTAGTTTAATCGCCATCTTAGTCTCTTTGGTGCGAAGATCCGTCTCCCAAAGATGATAGCCTTCCTCAAAACGTGTCAAATAGTACACTTTATCTGCTTTTTTGTTGAGTACCGCATCCCCAAGTCGAGAAGAATGAATCGTAAGGCGACTGGTTCGATCCTCAAGACCGGCCCAGTCAATCGAAAGGGGAGTCACTTCCGGTTTTTTATCTTCACCCGATTTTTTGTCGTTCTTCTCTTTTTTCTCTTCATCTTTCTTTGGTTTGGAGGCCTCTTTTATTGCTTGTTGTAGCTGGTAATCCTCTTCACTCAATCGAAACTCATCCCATGCTTTTTGGGAAAAGAAGAGGGCGTATATATCACTCTCCGTGGCTGCGGATGTTGCATAGCTACGCAACCCGTTTCTGTTCGAAGCCCAGATCATCATTTCGCCGTTATTTACCCATTTTGGCTGATCATCGTAATATCCACTCTGGATCAGGGGTTTCATTCCCTCTTTTCCGGTTGCATCCACCAATACGATATCACTGTTGTGGAGGTATTTGTCAAATGTCATAAGCAACCAGCGGGAATCCGGACTCCATCGATAATATTTATCCCCTTCGCGCATTGTAAAAAGCTCTTTCGGAGTAAGTAGGGTCAAGCTGTTTCTGCTCTCCAGATCCAGCACCTTCAAGGTTCTTCGGTCTTCAATAAAGGCCAGTGATTTGCCGTCCGGTGAAATTTCGGGGAGATAGTTATCCTTCTCGTTTTGGATCAGGGCCGTCTCCTTTAAGAGGGTCGAGGCAAAAAAGAAGAGCTCTTCTGAGCGAATTTTTTCACTCGTATAAATCCCCCATTTTCCACCTCTTTCGCTGGAATAAATCAGTTTGTTCCCATCCGGGGTGAAGCGAACATCGGCTTCTGTTTCAGGTGTGCGAGTAATCCGCTTGGTCAGCGACCCGTCTACCGAAGTAACAAACACTTCGCCGCGTGCAACAAATGCGATCTCTTTTCCGTCCGGCGAAACGATCATTTCTGTAACACCACCATTAATTGCCACAAGCTCTTCTGGGTTTTGTGCGTCCTGTGTGCGAATCATTACGGGAACTTCCATCGGTTCCTCTCCTGGCACCATGGTGTAAAGTGCACCGTGGTAACTAAACGCCAGTTTTCCGCCCCCCGTACTCAAAAATCGTACTGGGTGCGTTTCAAATTGAGTAAGCTGACGACGGTTTTCAGGATTCCCGATTTCCATTTCAAATACATTGAAAGTTCCGCCCTCTTCGCTCAAATAATAGAGTGCGGTTTCATCTGCATTAAATACCGGGTTCCGATCCTCGCCCTCATGAGGGCCCAATAGGGTATGGGTGCCAGTTGCCACATCATACAGCCATATGTCCCGGGTAATTGAGGAATTATGGTGTTTACGGAGTGGATCTTCTGTTCCCTTATAATCCTGATACACGATCCGACTGCCATCGCGATTAAACTGAACATCTTCCGCGGGCGTGGTCATAATTTGAGTAATTCGACCCCCTGTTACCGGAACCTGATAGAGCTCGGTCATCCGGGATGAAGGGTGTTGTCTATGGGTAACCAAGTCTTGTCTCTGGCCTTTGAAGATCACGTGTTCACCGGATGCATCAAAGGTGTAGGGTTCTTCATCATTGGAATGAAAGGTAAGTCTTGTCGCCTCTCCACCTGCAGCGTCCATGACAAAGACATCAAAGTTCCCAAACCGGTTGGAGGCAAAGGTTATTCGCTGTCCATCCCTGCTCCAAACCGGGCGAACTTCGTGTGCAGAGTGGAACGTCAGTCGAACTGCTTCACCCCCTTCAGTGGGAACGCGGTATAGATCTCCTTTATAGGTAAATGCGATATGATTTCCGTCCGGAGATAGTGCAGAGGTGCGAATCCATTCCGCTTTTTCCTGAGAGAAGGCGGGATTGTAAAGGGTGAAAATCGAAAAGAGCAGAATACTGATTCTGAAAAAGATGGAAGAGTGGATGTCCATATACAAGTCGAGTTAGGTGGAAAGGGTGGATGGAATGAGAATTCGATGTGAACGGAAAGCTCAAATTTAGGTAAGAATATTGGAAATCCTAATGGTGGAATGACCACTTGATAAGGGGTTTCCATAAAAAGTGAGGGCCACGATGTTTCTACCGCGGCCCTCTATCGGGATGGAGATGGGCTCTTTGGAAGTTGATTTGGATAAACCGCTGCCTTTAATCGAAATTCGTGAGGCAACTGGATGAAACTCGTCTCTTTCGTCGGAGTTATTCAGCCAGCAATTCTTCTACAACTTCTCTTACATTCTTATCCATTGGATTAATCCGGCTGCGATAACGCTGCACGAGATTACCATCTTTGTCAACAATAAATTTTTCAAAATTCCAGTTCACGCCGCCCATTTTCTGCTTGTCACCTTCTCCCGTAAGAAACTGGAAAAGTTCATGCTGGTCGTCCCCTTTTACGGAAACTTTCGAAAACATAGGAAACGAGATACCGTAATTCACTTGACAAAACTCTAAAATTTCCTCATTCGTTCCCGGCTCTTGTTGATTAAAATTGTTTGCAGGAAACCCAAGAATAATAAGGCCTTGATCTTTGTAGGTCTCGTAGAGTTTCTGAAGGTCTTCGTATTGCGGAGTATAGCCGCATTTGGACGCGGTGTTCACAATCAAAAGAACAGATCCCTTATATTGCTCTAGGCTTACATCCTCGCCCTTAATCGTCTTTACGGAAAATTGATGTACATTTCCAGAGGAGGGAATTTTTAACAGGATATCCTTGATGGAAAATTCCAATTGTCCTGCAAAAAGAACCAGTGAAATAAGCGAAATAATTAACGTATTCATGAGTACCATTGGTTTAATTCTTAGATTGATAACGACGACCCTTCAAAAATCATTCCAGAAATGGTCTGACAGCAGAAGATTTTTTTTAACCCTTAGTCTGTTGTTTTTAATCGGGATTCTTGCGCCTATAAACGCAGTTGGCCAAATGTTTTCTGGTGATGAGAATCCCGGACGCTTATCCGCTTCACAAAGTCGTGGTATCGGGCTTTCGGCTGGTATTCAATTAGCGGATTTCACCTATCGACCCTTGGGTGAAGGGGTGGGAGAGCTTACCTTTAATTCGGAGTTGCTGGCTCTTCATTTGGATCTTGGGGGAATCGAGATTTTTAGTCATTTCGGGCAAGGACTCCCAACCCCAACTGGAAACGATCTCTCAACCTTCAATATCGGAGCTAATCTCGGAAATGTCTTCCCTTTGCTGATAAGGAATAAAGTCCGATTACTGCTTCCATTGACGCTTACTACGGATTTTTTAAGGGTCTCAAGAGATCGTGCCCGATCGGAATTTCAACAAAGCTCTGTGCAGGTGGCAAGTGGCGCACAAGTCGTCTTGAATGCGGGGGTTGGAAGAATGGGTAACGGGCCCGTGCTGGCGGTCAAAGGGGAGCCTTTCCTTGGGTTTAGTTATTCTCAGGGATCTTTGTTTGGGGGGTCTTTACGGGGGGTTCGGGGAGAGGTCACCGTATCCGGCCTTAGAATTACATCTCGTTTAGCCATACGTGCCGGATATCGTTATCAATTTCGAGCCTATAACATTGATGGGCTTTTGTACGACTACTCTCTGCAGGGCCACACTTTTTTACTGGGGGTTGGGTTTTGAAAGCAGTAAAGTTTTTACTGGAACTGGAAGCCCTGTGTGAACAAAAAGGGTATCGAATCCGTAAGGAAAAGGGTGCTTTTGCGGGAAATCACTGCCTCATTGAAGGAGAAAAAATGATTCTTCTGAACTCTAGAAGACCCGTTGAATCGCAAGTTGGAACGCTGGCAAGGGTGTTAAAAGAATTGGATTTAGAGGATCTCTATATCAAACCTGCGGTTCGTCGTGAACTTACGGAATTATGGAAGCGAAGTGGGTATGTCGATAAATCCGAGTTAGATCTTTTTTCATGAAGGTCACATTTCTCGGCACGGGTACATCTATGGGGGTTCCGGTTGCCGGGGGATTCTGGAGGGGGGCTATTGGGCCAGACCCCCGAAACTCACGGACAAGATGCTCTCTTTGGGTTCAGTCTGAAACTACCTCGATCCTTATCGATACAGGCCCGGAGTTTAGGCTACAATCCTTACGATCCTCTCTTCGAGATATAGACGCAATTCTGATGACGCATGAACACATGGATCATGTCTCAGGGCTGGATGATGTTCGCCCTTTTACGGTTGAATATGAACGGCCGATCCCGGTTTATGGCTCTGAAAGAGTCCTTAAATCAATTGAAAACCGCTTTGATTACATGTTTGGCCCTCGGCGATATCCGGGAGCCACCGACCTAACTCTCCGACCGATCAGCGGACCTTTTGAGATTGGAGATTTACCCATTACCCCTTTGCCTGTCATGCACGGGGGCTTGGCGATCTATGGGTATCGAATCGGAAATCTTGCCTACATGACGGATCTGAAAACCCTTCCAGAGGAAACCTATCCTTTGCTGAAGGGGTGTGAAGTACTTATTATGGGCGCCCTTAGATGGAATCTGCCTCATACCACTCATGCCACGATCGAAGAATCTCTGGAGATTGTAAAGTCACTCTCAGCCAGGGAAATCTATTTTATCCACATGAACGGATCTGTGGATCAGACAAACGATCAGCAAAAGCTCCCTAAACACGTGCGCTTTGCCTTTGACCAGCAGGTCTTATGGCTGTAAGGTATGGGTGGGTGATACGTTGGAGATGCTTCCGATTGGTCAGCGCACAGGAACGATCTCTAATTTTCCTCTACCTGAAGGGTTTGAGAGAGGGATCCTGAGCTAGCACTTCAACCGCTTTTTTTACCTCTTGCGCTTTGTCTAAGGGGCAGATCATCAAAACCGTTCCGGTGTCCACTATGGCCATTCCTTCAACACCGATCAACGCTACCAATTTTTGAGAATGTGTAGAAGGATTTGCTGATTTTGAGACAAAAACATGGTTGTTTAGTGAGTCTATCGTAATTATGCGATTACCAGATGTACTGTTTCCATGTGCATCTTTGGTGGCTAATTCATGCACAGCCGTCCAGCTCCCTACATCATTCCACCCAAAGTCACCCGGCACGATCCATACGCGTTCTGACCGCTCCATCAGACCATAATCAATGGAAATAGAGGAAGTGTTCAGGAAAAAATCGTGGATCGAGGCTTCCGACCATTCACCGTTCATGAAGGGGGCCAATTGACTATACAAGTCTTTCATGTGAATGGAGATTTCGTGCAGAAATCGAGAAGCGCGCCAGATAAACATCCCGCTATTCCAAAGATAATTTCCATTTGCCAGAAACTCCTCTGCGGTAGCTCGATCCGGTTTTTCACGAAAGGCTTCCACCTGGAATGAAATCTCTATGCCTTGGTGACGCCATGCGGCTTGACGGTCGTAGGCAATATATCCATAACCGGTTTCAGGGTGAGTAGGCTGAATCCCAAGCGTAACAAGTGCGTCTTTTTCTTCCGCTGTCAGGATCGCGCGCTGGATCACCTCTTGAAAGGCGGCCTCATCTCCGATATGATGATCGGAGGGAAGAATTACAACAACGGCATTGGGATCCTGTGCGGCAATCCTAGCGCAGGCCAAGGCAATAGGGGGGGCTGTATTGCGAGCGATAGGCTCCCCTATGATTTGTGATTTTTCAAGTTTTGGGAGTTGTTCGGCAACTTTTTCTTCATATCGCTGATTGGTCACAACCAACCAATTTTCCGGTTTTATTACACCTATAAACCGATTATAGGTAGTCTGTATCATCGTCTCTTCCCCAACAAGAGAGAGAAACTGTTTGGGTTGATCTTTGGTGCTTAACGGCCAGAAACGAGTTCCGCTTCCGCCGGCTAGTAGAATTCCGTAAACAGACGGGTTCATGATATGCTCCTGATTTAACTGCCTTGTGTTGACTTCTTGTTTTGGGTGAGATGGTAATCCACTTGTTCCTCTTCAGGGCTGATCACAACGCCTCCAGGGCGGGGTAATGTTATACTAAATAATGAACCTTTCCCGGGCTGGCTCTCAATATAAAGGTTCTCTCCATGAGACTGCATAATATGTTTCACGATTGACAATCCAAGCCCTGTACCTCCTTTTTCTCTGGATCTGGATTTATCCGCTCTAAAAAAGCGCTCTGTAACCCGGTTGAGATAAGCAGGATCTATTCCAATCCCACTATCTTTAACATAGAGTAAAATTTTATCGCTTTTTTTAGGGAATGCCTGAAGCCCGATCTCTACCCAGCCACCGGCTCTGTTATATTTAATCCCGTTTTCAATCAGATTTATACACACCTGGCGGATCTGATCTTTATCAGCATAAACGATGAGGTTTTTGTCAAACTCTTTGAGACGAATCTCCACATCTTCTTTTTGGGCTTTGTACTGAACACTTTCTACCGCCTCCCCAATGAGTTCTCGCAGTGAAAAATTCACGGGGCGAGGTTTTCGTTCGCCGCTTTCCAATCGAGAAATATCCATCAAATCCTTGATCAGGTTAATCAGACGATTGACGTTTCCCATGGCCTTTTCGAGGAATTTCTTATTAACCATAGGGTCTTCTAGTGCCCCATTCAGAAGGGTTTCAATGAATCCTTGGATGGCAAAAACCGGTGTTTTTAATTCGTGAGATATATCCCCGATAAATTCTTTTCGATAGTTCTCAATCTTATTGAGGCGTGATATTTCCCTCTCAATTGTCTCGCTTGCCTTCACGGCTTGGCGAAGGAGGTGGTCAATTTCATCTTTGTCTCGGGCAGGCAGCTCTGAATAATCTTCAAACTGTTTACGATAGATATCGCGGGTTACACGATTAATGAATTGAAGCCGATGGAAGTGGATCAGATAGTGAAGGGAGTAGGTAACAACAAAAATAATTAGACCAAATCCAAGAGAAACAACACTGATTCCAATGGCTGTAAGATCAGACCACAACCATGCCTGGAACGCGCTCAAGGCTGTAGCCATCAGGGCAACAGGGAGGGCGGTTCGATAAGCGGTTCTTGAAAAATGTTGTCTAAAGGGTTCTAATGTCATTCTTTGAAACGATAGCCTACGCCTTTTACCGTCTCAATATAGTGATCGCCGAGCTTTTCTCTGATTTTTCGTACGTGAACATCTACCGTTCGGTCTACCACATAGATATTATCTCCCCACACTTTGTTGAGGAGAGTCTGACGGTCTAGCACCTTGCCTTTTCGGCTGGCCAAATAGTAGAGAAGTTCAAACTCTTTCCGTGGCAGTTGGAATTCTTGCTGCCCGCGAGCCACAACATATTTATCGCGGTTAATCTCAAGGTCGTCCACCACCAGGCGGTTGGTCGGTTCGTCGGATTGCTCAAATCGCCTCAACAGCGCTTTGATTCGCGAGACCAGTTTTACTGTACTGATCGGTTTGGTGATATAGTCGTCTGCCCCCTTGTTTAACCCTTCGATTTCGGAGGTTTCATCATCTTTCGCGGTCAGAAAAATGATGGGGGTAGTTTTTGTGGCGGCGTCGGAACGTAGGGCCTCGCACACTTCAAAGCCGTTCATGCCGGGCATCATTAAATCGAGTAGTACCAGATCTGGCTTATGTTCTTTGGCCATCTCGATTCCTTTTATCCCGCGATTTGCCGTATAGACTTTAAAGCCCTCTTGCCTGAGGTTATATTCGATGAGGTCGAGGAGATCCTCTTCGTCATCTACTACAAGAATAGTTTTTTTTGCCACAGAAAGTTTGGTTTAGACCGCTGCTGATGCGACTTGTTTGTTCGTATAGTGCGTCTTTGTGGTACGTACAAGTGTACGGAACCATTTTGCAAGGATAAACTCCGAGGAGGTTAAATTTTTGTTATGCTTTCACTTGCCGTGGTTTTTTAACGGCTAGGGGCTTTTCAGTGCCGATAAGGCTTTTCGAATAATACCGCCAGTATCGAGCGTGGGGTCTTCGTTGATTACGAATAAAACGGCGGTCTCGGCTTCTTTTTTCTTAAATCCAAGCGCTTCGAGCGCAGCAATTGCCTCTTGGTGGGCCATAGGGACCACTGCGTTTGTTCCCTTGCTGGTTTCGCCCGGCCTAAAGATTTTGTCTTTTAATTCCAAGACCATCCGTTCGGCGGTTTTGATTCCTATTCCAGGAATTGAAGAAAGGGTTTTCGACTGCCCTGAATGAATGGCCTCCATCAGGCTTGCGGCGTTCATTCCTGAAAGAATGGTTAGACCTAGTCGTGGTCCCACCCCCTTCACTGTAATTAACAATTCAAAAAGACTTTTCTCCTCAGTACTAAGGAAACCAAACAGGCGTTGGTCGCCCTCGGTAATATGATGATAGATATAGAGTGTTGCTTTATCGCTGGGTGTTGTAGAAAGTGTTTGGGCGGTAGGCGCCGTAACCTCCACGCGATATCCCACTCCACCTGTAAGCAGGATTACAGACTCCTTGCCAATCGTATGCAATTCTCCCTGAAGTAAAGCAATCATGGGTTTTTAATTCTATCAGGATTTTGGTTTATGAACGCTGACCAGCTGTTTGATCCTTTTTTATCGGTTTTTTTCGATGAAAAAGAGGGGTTATTGGTGCTATCAGCGGTCTGCTTTAAAAGCGCAGATACGGAAATGGCCAGGGCGTCGGTGGCGTCGGAAGAGGTGGGGATTTCCTGACCAGGCAATAGTTTTTGAAGCATAAAGGCCACTTGGTCTTTGCTGGCGTTTCCATTCCCGGTAATTCCCTTTTTGACGGCCTTGGGAAATATTTCCTGAACAGGGACCCCATTGTTCAGGCTGCTTAAGATGACCGCGGCCTGAGCCCGGCCCAGTTTCAACATTGCCATCGGGTCCATGCCATAGACAGGAGTTTCTACAATTGTGGTATGAGGTTTATATCGTTGGATCCAATTTCCCACTTCGGAGTAAATCTTTCGAAGTCGCTCCGGATGATCGCCTTCATGTATGAGTGAAATCGCTTCACACGCCAGGATCTGAATCTGATTCTGCGTTTTTTGGGTCACGGCAAGCCCCATGACCCTGGAACCTGGGTCAATACCCAGTGCGATCATTCTGTATCCTCGTTATACATCTTAGCAAGATCCTCAATCATCTGCTCTGAAATCCCAGAGGTAGAAAATCCACCATCATGAAAAAGATTTTGCATCGTCACCTTTCTGGTTAGATCAGAGAAGAGGGTCACACAATAGTCTGCGCACTCGTCCGCGGTGGGGTTTCCAAGCGGAGCAATTTTCTCTGCAAAGGTATACATACCATCAAACCCTTTGATTCCGCTTCCAGCTGAGGTTTTGGTGGGGCCTTGTGAAATGGTGTTTACGCGGATTCCTCTACCACCAAGCCTGGATCCATAATTCCGCGCGATACTTTCCAGAAGTGCCTTTGCATCATTCATATCGGAATATTTAGAAAAGATTCGTTGTGCTCCGATATAAGAGAGCGCAACCACGCTGGCTCCATCGTTGAGCACTCCCTCCTCTTCTGCAAAATGGATGACTTTATGAAGGGAAACAGCAGAGATGTCGAGGGTTTGCTGAAACCATTGATAATTCAGTTTTTCGTACTCTACTTTTTTGCGGATGTTGGGTGACATCCCAATTGCGTGCAGAATAAAGTCTACCCCTCCTAAATGGTCTTTGGTTTTTTTCATTAACTCCCGAACCTCTTGATCGCTTGTAACATCACAAGGAAAGATAGGGGCGTTCGTCTCCTCCGAAAGGGCGTTTAAGGCTCCTAATCGTAATGCGATGGGTGCGTTTGAAAGAACAAATTCTGCGCCTTCGCGCTTACAGGCCAGCGCCACTCTCCACGCAATACTGCGATCATCGAGAGCTCCAAAAATAATTCCTTTTTTTCCCTTAAGAAGGTTGTGACTCATAACAGTGATAGTTGGGTTAATGAATGGATGCCAAAAAATACAAAGGGTGTGGGTGAATTGATAACGTAAAAGAATCGGGTTAAAAAAGATCTGTATTCGCGCTGCTTATTCACAATTTGGTTTGG